>CAYYXZ010000240.1:0-3074 GCA_964475715.1 uncultured Marinosulfonomonas sp.
CCTGCGCATGTTCCTCGGTGTTGATCTTGGCAAACCGCGCATAAGGCACCAATTTAGCCGCCGCCATTTCAAACTGCGGCGCCATCATCCGGCACGGCCCACACCACGGCGCCCAGAAATCCACCACCAACGGCAAATCGTCATGCTTGGCCGCCTTGGCCAAAACCGCCGGATCCAGCGCCCAAACCTTGCCGGTAATCAGCCAGCTACCACATTTGCCGCATTTTGGTTTGTCATTAATTTTATCGGCCGCAAACCGGCCCACCGTGCCACAATCCAGACAGGTGCATTTCAACATTTTATCCCTCAATGCCCCCTCAATGAACCGTCACCGGAACCAGATCATTCTGCCGTGCCAAAACAAAGGCCAGCGTCCGGTCCGCAACCAATGCCAGCTGCTCGCCATTTTCACGACAAACAGCGTAAAGCTGCTCAAGGCCCTCTGCCTTTTCACGCAGCTCGGCAGGCAAATCCGCCACATCCACCGCACGAATGTAAACGATATTGCTTTGCCCTGATTTGATAAAATCCAATTTTCTATCCATCGCGGCCATCGCGGCCATCGCGGCCTCCGTGGTTTTTCTTAATCACAATGGTTTGCACCACGGTTTCGGGCACAGCGCGCTGCAAATCAATATGCAGCAGCCCGTTTTCCATGCCCGCCTCGCCCACTTCAACCCCGTCGGCCAAAACGAAACTTTTCTGAAACTGGCGCGCCGCAATGCCGCGGTGTAAAAACACACGGCCCTCATCCACCTCGCCTTGGCGGCCCCGCACCACCAACTGACGGTCCTCGACAGTGATCGCCAAATCCGCGTCGTTAAAACCGGCCACAGCCAGCGTAATGCGGTAACTATGCTCGCTGGTTTGTTCGATATTAAAGGGGGGATAGCCGTCATTACCCGATTTCGCAGTGCGCTCCATCAGGCGTTCCAGCTGCTCAAACCCCAATAAAAAGGGGTGCGTGCTCAGGGTTAGTTTTGTCATTCAACATGTCCTGTAATTAAGCGACATCGCATTTGGGGCCCCGCAACCGGCAGCCCGTTCAACACCAATATGGGCAGTGTTGCGCTGTGACACAAGGTATGGTACGCGCAAAACCCTTCCCGTGGCGCCAAAAACCGGTTATTTACAATGCAAACACAGCCCCTGAGTCGAAAGCCACGCCATGAACAACCCCACTAAAATGAGCCGCGCAGAAGTTCAGCGCGTCAAGCTTGAAGTTTTACGTCAGGAGCATCGTGACCTGGACGAGGCGATCCATGCAATGCAGGAAATGCGGCGCACCGATCAGTTGACAATTCGTCGCCTGAAGACCAAAAAACTGCTGCTAAAAGACAAAATCGCCGCAATCAAGGACGATCTGACCCCGGATATTATTGCCTGAGCCCGCGCAGACAGATAGAATGCGGACAGATAGAATAGCGCAGGTCAGATCAAGGATAAAACAATGACAGACATAAAAGTCGGCATCATCATGGGCAGCCAATCGGACTGGCCCACCATGGCCGAGGCGGCTGATATTCTAGAGCAGCTGGGGGTGGCTTATGAAACCAAAATTGTTTCGGCCCACCGCACGCCGGACCGTTTGTGGCAATATGGCAAAACGGCCGCCGATCGCGGCTTGCAGGTGATCATCGCGGGCGCTGGAGGTGCGGCCCATCTGCCCGGCATGATGGCCAGCAAAACCCGCATTCCCGTGGTCGGGGTGCCGGTGCAAACCAAGGCATTATCGGGCCTCGACAGCCTTTATTCTATCGTGCAAATGCCCAAGGGATTTCCGGTGGCGACCATGGCAATCGGTGCGGCGGGCGCGGCCAACGCGGGGCTGATGGCGGCGGGCATTCTGGCGCTGAACGACGCGGGCCTTGCAGCGCGGCTTGACGCATGGCGCGCGGCCCTTTCTGCCTCAATTGCGGATGAGCCAACCCATGCCTGACGTTTTACCAACCGGCGCAACCATCGGCATTTTAGGCGGCGGGCAACTGGGCCGAATGCTGTCGGTTGCCGCATCGCGACTCGGCTTTAAAACCCACATTTTCGAGCCCGGCGCGAACCCGCCCGCAGCCCAAGTAGCCGATCAAATCACCACGGCAGCTTATGACGACACGGCCGCGCTCAGCGCATTTGCCAACACGGTTGACGTGATTACCTATGAATTTGAAAACATCCCGACAGGCGCGCTTGATGTTCTGGAACCCCTTCGCCCGATCCACCCGAACCGGCGCGTTTTGGCGATTTCTCAGGACCGCCTGAGCGAAAAGGAATTCTTGCGCACGCTGGGCCTGAACACCGCGCCATTTGCCGCTGTTGATACGCTCGATGATCTGCGCCAGGCCCTGCAAAAAATCGGCACCCCCGCCATCCTCAAAACCCGCCGTTTTGGTTACGATGGCAAAGGCCAAGCCCGGATCATGTCAGAAAATGACATCAAATCGGCCCACTCCGACATGGCCGGCGCGCCCAGCCTGTTGGAAGGGTTCGTTGATTTCAGCCGTGAAATTTCAGTGATTGCGGCGCGTGGCCAACAGGGCGAGATTGCCTGCTTTGACCCCGGCGAAAACGTCCACAAAGACGGGATCTTGCACACCACCACAGTGCCCGCCAACCTAACCACAGCCCAGCGCACCGACGCTGTGCTGCTGGCGGCGCGCATCCTGAATGCGCTGAATTATGTTGGCGTTATGGGGGTTGAATTATTTGTCACACCGCAAGGCCTGATCGTCAATGAAATCGCGCCGCGTGTGCATAATTCCGGCCACTGGACACAAAACGGCTGTTTGATTGACCAGTTCGAGCAACACATCCGCGCCATCGCGGGCTGGCCTTTGGGCGATGGTAAACGCCACACAGATATCAGCATGCAAAACCTGATTGGCGACGATATGGATCGCCTGAAAACCATCGCCAAGGACGCCAAATTTGCGATCCACCTTTATGGAAAATCCGAAACCAGACCGGGGCGCAAAATGGGGCATATCAATAAAATTACCGGCACCAGAATTACCGGCACATAGATTTCTTCTTTTCCTAAATACCTGCCCGCGCGGCAGCGCTTAAAATCTCTTTGGCAC
>CAYYXZ010000241.1:0-1260 GCA_964475715.1 uncultured Marinosulfonomonas sp.
AACGCCAGCTTAAGCTAAACAAAGTGTTGCGATGACCGGCTGAATCCATCTCCATCAAAAATGGGAGGATTACCGCACGCCGGGCTGAAACCATAAATCAGGACTAAGCTCTGTCCTTGAAATCCACATTATTTTTAGCTAGAAAATCCCTTGAAACCCTTATGAATACTTGAAAGAAATCTTGCATGGATATTGAAAAGACTTCCCTTGAGGGTGTTTTGGTTTTAACTCCGAAGCGTCACGGCGATCTGCGAGGGTTTTTCGCTGAAACTTGGAATAGTAAATTACTGGCTCAATCCGGTATTAAGCTAGATTTTGTTCAGGATAATCATTCGTTTTCGTCAAAAGCCGGCACCATACGCGGGTTGCATTTTCAGGCCCCGCCAGCAGCGCAGGATAAATTGGTACGTTGTGGTCGCGGGGCGCTATTTGATGTGGCGGTCGATATCCGGCGCGGTAGCCCGACCTATGGAAAATGGTTCGGCACCGAACTAAGTTTTGCCAATGGGCGCCAATTGCTTGTTCCTGCCGGTTTTGCCCACGGGTTTGTGACCCTGCTGGATGATACCGAAATTATCTATAAATGCTCGGATTATTACGCACCCCAAACCGAAGGCGCGTTGCTTTGGAATGATGCAGGTATCGGTATTGACTGGGGTCTGGATTTGGATGATGCAATATTATCGGATAAGGACGCGGTGGCACCCACTATCGCCGGTTTTGATAGTCCTTTTGATTATCGGGCCAAAGCATGAAAATTCTGGTGACCGGCGGTGCCGGGTTTATTGGCTCGGCTGTGGTGCGTTTGGCGGTGCAGCAGGGCCATCAGATCGTTAATCTTGATGCGCTAACCTATGCGGCCTGTCTGGAAAATGTGGCCAGTGTGGCGGATAATGCGGCCTATGTTTTTGAGCACGCCGATATTCGTGATCGGGCTGCACTTGATTTGATCTTTGCCAAACATTCGCCCGATGCGGTTATGCATCTGGCCGCAGAATCCCATGTTGACCGCTCGATTGACGAACCCGGCGCATTTATTGAAACCAATGTTATGGGCAGCTTTCATTTGCTAGAGGCCGCGCGCAAATATTGGCAAGCAAAGGGTTGCCCCGAAAATTTCCGTTTCCATCACATTTCAACCGATGAGGTTTTTGGCAGCCTTGGCGCTGAAGGCCAGTTTCATGAAGACACGCCATATGATCCGCGCTCGCCCTATTCGGCCTCTAAGGCTGGCAGTGATCATCTGGTGCGGGCCTGGGC
>CAYYXZ010000241.1:1360-3042 GCA_964475715.1 uncultured Marinosulfonomonas sp.
GGCGAAAACGAGCTGCGAAATATTGATCTGGTCAAAATGATTTGCGCCATTCTAGATGATTTGCGTCCAGCCGAGCGTCCCTATGGTGATCTGATCACTTACGTTACGGACCGGCCCGGCCATGATGCCCGCTATGCGATTGACCCCAGCCGTATTCGTGACGAGCTGGGTTGGCGCCCTTCGGTTACGGTTCAGCAAGGTATGGAAAAAACCGTGCGCTGGTATCTGGAAAATGAAAATTGGTGGCAAGCGCTGCAAGACCGTGACGGGGTTGGCACGCGTTTGGGTTCTGGGGAAACGCGCAAATGAAAACGCTGGTATTTGGCAAGACAGGGCAAGTGGGCACAGAGTTGCAACGCCGTGGCGATGTGGTGGCGCTGGATCATAATCTGGCCGATTTTTGCAAACCTGAAACCTGCATTGCCGCGATTGTTGAACATGCGCCGGATCTGGTGATCAATGCGGTTGCCTATACCGCGGTTGATAAGGCCGAAGAAGAAGAAGAGCTGGCCACAATAATTAATGGCCATACCCCGGGGCTAATTGCCAAGGCCTGTGCTGCGCGCAAAATACCTCTGGTGCATATTTCAACCGATTATGTTTTTGCCGGCAGTGGCCAAAAGGCTTGGCTTGAAACCGATTTGACCGCGCCCAAAAATGTTTATGGCCGCAGTAAATTGCTTGGTGAACAACGGGTTACTGCGGCTGGTGGTGTGCATGCAATTATTCGCACGGCCTGGGTGTTTTCAGCCCACGGGAATAATTTTGTTAAAACCATGCTGCGCATTGGCAAAGACAAAGATCAGCTAAACATAGTTGATGACCAGATTGGTGGACCAACCCCGGCTGCGGCAATTGCGGATGCCTGTCTGGAAATTGGCGCTCAACTGCTTGAATATCCACAAAAAACCGGGCTTTACCATTTTTGCGGCGCTCCGGATGTTAGCTGGAAAACTTTCGCAAACGAAATATTTTCCAAGGCTGGTTATGATCTGCAAGTTAATGGAATTCCAACCAGCCAGTACCCAACACCGGCCAGTCGGCCCGCCAATTCAAGGCTGGATTGTCAGGCTATTTCTAAAACCTTTGCAATTAATCGACCGGATTGGCGCCAAGGGCTAGATGATGTGCTGCTTGATCTGGCTGCGGGCGAAAAAGACGATTAAAACAGAGTTGCCAAAGACTGATTTTATTAAAGGATTAATTGCGATGGACAACAACACGGCCCCTGCCCGCAAAGGTATTATTCTGGCTGGTGGCTCGGGAACCCGGCTGTATCCGGTTACAATTTCAGTATCCAAACAGCTTTTGCCGATTTACGATAAACCGATGGTTTATTATCCGATATCCGTGTTGATGATGGCCGGAATTCGTGAAATCGCGGTGATTACAACACCTCAGGATCAAGCCCAGTTTATTCGCGCCCTTGGTGATGGTAGCCAATGGGGTGTGTCGCTAACATTTATTGTTCAGCCCAACCCCGAAGGATTGGCCCAAGCCTATATATTGGCCGAGGATTTTCTGGATGGCGCGCCAAGCGCTTTGGTGTTGGGCGATAATCTGTTTTTTGGTCACGGTCTGACTGAATTACTGGCCGAAGCTGACCAAATATCTAAGGGTGGGATGGTGTTTGGATACCACGTAGCAGATCCTGAACGCTATGGGGTGATTGATTTTGATGA
>CAYYXZ010000242.1:0-3016 GCA_964475715.1 uncultured Marinosulfonomonas sp.
CCCCGCATAAATACCGTTTGCGGCCAACAGCGCGCTGTGGTGGCCATCTTCTACAACCCGCCCCTGATCCAGCACGATAATCCGGTCCATCTGGGCAATCGTTGACAAACGATGCGCAATCGCGATCACGGTTTTGCCCTGCATCATGCCGTAAAGCGTCTGCTGAATCGCCGCCTCAACCTCGCTATCCAGCGCCGATGTGGCCTCGTCCAGCACCAGAATTGGCGCGTCTTTCAGCATCACCCGCGCAATGGAAACCCGCTGGCGCTGCCCCCCCGACAGCTTCACGCCGCGCTCGCCAACTTGGGCATGATAGCCAGATTTGCCCTGCGGATCGACCAAAGCCTGAATAAATTCATCCGCCTCGGCCCGCCGCGCGGCTGCGATCATTTGCGCGTTATCAGCATCCGGGCGACCATAAAGAATGTTGTCGCGAACCGACCGGTGCAGCAGAGAGCTGTCTTGCGTCACCATGCCAATGACGCTGCGCAAACTGTCCTGAGTGACCTCGGCCACGTTTTGTCCGTCAATCAAAATCTGGCCCTGCTCGGCATCACGAAAGCGCAGCAACAAACTTACAAGGCTGGATTTCCCCGCCCCCGAGCGCCCGACCAGCCCAACCTTTTGACCGGGCGAAATCGTAACTGAAATATGGTCCAAGCCGCCGGTTTCACGCCCGTAATGATGCGAGATATCGCGAAACTCGATTTCGCCTTTGCTGATTTTCAACGCCGGCGCATTCGGTTTATCCGTCACCGCATGGGGCACGGAAATCGAGCGCAAACTCTCGCGGATCACACCGATATGCTCAAAAATCCGAATCGATAGCCACATCACCCAACGGCTCATATTGTTCAGTTGCAGGCTCAGCGCGGTCGCGGCGGCCACCTGCCCAATCGAGACCTCGCCAATCGACCAAAGCCAGGTCGCCATGCCGACAACCCCGACAAGCAGCAAGCCGTTCAGCAAATTCAAACCCAACGACATTGTCGTCATCAACCGGGCAAATTGTAAAAATCGCAACCGGTAGCCGCGCAGCGCTGTTCGGGAGTATTTTTCCTCGCTACCGCCATGGGCGAACAGTTTTACGCTTTCGATATTGCTGTAAGCGTCGACAATACGGCCCGTCACCAATGAGCGTTTATCGGATAATTTTTCACTTTTGGCCGCAGCCCGTCTGGCAATAGTTCTGACATAAGTCACATAAAGCAGCATCCAGATCAGCAACGGTAAGCCCAGCCGGTAATCTATTTGCGACAAGATAACCACGGCACCGGCGACATAAATCAAGGCATACCAAATGCCCTCGAAAAATATGAACGTCATGTCTTCAACCGCCATCCGCAGCTGCATCACCCGATTGGCCAGCCGACCGGCAAAATCATTTTGAAAAAATCCGGTGGATTGGCCCAACAGCTGTTTGTGCGAACGCCAAATCAGCTGCGTTTGCATATTTCCAGCAAAGCCCTGCTCCATCAACAATTTATTCAGCCCAAGGCTGGCGGGGCGCAAAACCAGGATAAACAAAACCGCAAAAATCAGCTCCAGCCAATGCCGGCTCCAAAATTCTCCGGGCGGGCTTTCGTTTATTAAATCAATCAGATGGCCGGTGTAAAAAATCAGGCCAACCTCGATCAACCCCACCAAAAACCCGCTAAACATCATCGCGATCATCAGCTTTTTGAACGGTACGTATTGGCTGCGCAAATAGGGCCACAAATCTTTGGGCGGGGTGGTTTCATCATAGGCGGCGAACGGATCGACCAGATTTTCAAAAAAGCGGAACATGACGGGACTCGCAAGTTTTAGGGCGTAAATGCACAGTTCAGGACAGTATTCGAGACTGCATTCGAGACTGTGATACGGCTAAATTTAGCCGCTTTTATACCGTTTGGAAAGGGCCGTGGCCACAAAATAGCGTTTGGCTAAAAATGCCGTTTAATTATCGCAAAACCTCGGCCACCGCCGCCGCAATCGTCAGCTCGCCTTTGGCCACCTTTGCCCCGATCCGCGCCATCCGCTGCGCCATATCTGCCTCGGACAAACGCGCCAGCAGGCCCTGTTTTACTTCGTCTTCAAACCAGTGGCGGGCCTGATCGGCGCGCACGCTATCCCAATGGCCATTTTGCTTGCGCCAATCATTCAGCCTTTGCATTTCATCCCACGCGTCCGCCAATCCGTCCCGCGTCACGGCAGAAACCAGTAGCGCTTTTGGAAACCCCTCGGGGTCTTGGGCGCGCTTTCGCAACAGACGCAAAGCACCGGCGTAATCGGCCATGGTGCGTTTGGCGGCGGACAAAAAATCACCATCGGCCTTGTTAACCAAAACCAGATCGGCCATTTCCATGATGCCGCGCTTGACGCCTTGCAATTCGTCGCCCCCCGCAGGCGCCAACAACAACACAAACAAATCGGCCATCTGCGCCACCATGGTTTCCGACTGACCCACGCCGACAGTTTCAATCAGCACCACGTCATAGCCGGCGGCTTCGCACAGCATCACCGCCTCGCGGGTGCGCCGCGCCACACCGCCCAACACGGTTTGGCTGGGCGATGGGCGGATGAACGCGGCGGGATCGCGCGACAGCAATTCCATCCGGGTTTTATCGCCTAAAATGGATCCACCCGAACGGGTTGAAGATGGATCAATCGCCAACACCGCCACCCGCAGCCCCTGCCCCGTCAGCATCAAACCAAAGCTTTCGATAAAGCTGGATTTGCCAACCCCGGGCGTGCCCGACAACCCGATACGCAGGGCGCATTTGTCTGATTTCAAGGCTTGCAGCAATGCCTCGGCCTGAATGCGGTGATCATCCCGATTGCTCTCGACCAACGTAATTCCACGCGCCAAAGCCCGCCGCTCGCCTGTGATTATCCGGTTGGCCAGATCAGAAATATCCACAATCATGCCCCTTTTTACGGCTGCTATTTGATAACATCGGGCTGATATTGGTTAGCCGCCCGATTGTGCGCATCATAGGCCAAAGCAACATCGCAAAGAAAGAAGGAAGCTGAA
>CAYYXZ010000243.1:0-3010 GCA_964475715.1 uncultured Marinosulfonomonas sp.
TTATATTGGCAAGGTGCGATTTGTCGAAGAATGAAGCATATTCCGGCGGGGTAATTGCGCTGTGAATTTCCATCATCTTTTGCGCATGGCCAAATGGGCCAGGCAGCCGCCATCGGCCAAACGCGTTAAACTGGTGGTCGCAATTGTTCTGTTTTGCCTGATTCTGGTGGCAATCGAGCGCTGGATCGGTCTGCCGGGCTGGGTGCCCGAAGAAATACCAAACCGCCCTCGCCTGCCCCGTTAAGCGCGGCCCAGTTTTTTCTGTCTTGCGGCCCGAAGTGCTGCAAAATCATCGCCGGCGTGGTGTGACGAGCGCGTCAGAGGCGAGGCCGAAACCATCAAAAACCCTTTGGAATAAGCCATGCGTTTATAGGTTTCAAATTCATCAGGGTGAACAAAACGCGCCACCGCCTGATGTTTGGGGGTCGGCTGCATATATTGGCCCATGGTCAGAAAATCGACATCGGCGCTGCGCATGTCATCCATCACTTGGCGCACTTCGCCAACGTCTTCGCCCATGCCAACCATAATGCCGGTTTTGGTGAACATTTCGGGGTCAATTTCCTTGACCTTTTGCAAAACCCGCAACGAAAAGAAATAACGCGATCCGGGGCAAATCTCTGAATAAAGCCGTGGCACAGTTTCGATGTTGTGGTTGAAAACATCGGGCTTGGCGGCCACCACTTCTTCTAGGGCGCTATCGGGGCAACGCAGGAAATCGGGCGTTAGAACCTCGATCGTGGTTTTGGGGCTGCGGTGGCGAATCGCGCGAATCGTTTGGGCAAAATGCGCCGCACCGCCATCCTTCAGATCATCGCGATCAACCGAAGTGATCACCACATGGTTCAGCCCCAGTTTTTGAACAGCCATGGCAATACGCCCCGGCTCGAACGCATCCAGTGCCTCGGGTTTGCCGGTGGCAACGTTGCAAAAACTACAGGCGCGGGTGCAAACTTCGCCCATAATCATCATCGCCGCATGGCCCTGAGACCAACATTCCGACGCATTTGGGCAGCTGGCTTCTTCGCAAATTGTCACCAGTTTATTGTCGCGCATAATCTTGTGGGTATCGGCATAACCCTTGCCGCCCGGCGCCTTGACCCTGATCCAACTGGGTTTCTTAGGCTGCGCATTATCGGGTTTACGCGCCTTTTCAGGGTGGCGTTGCGCCGGTATTTTAAGATCTCTCATCAGATTTTCCGCCAAAATTATCCTTATTTTCCTGCAATATACGCAATATTGGCAAAGATACCAGTGCGGTTTGCGCAAAACTTTGTGACTGGCACCGTTGCTGCAAAACCATCCGTTTGTCAGATTTATTGCGCCAGAGATCAGGACGCGTGTCAGGGCGCTTTTGGCTTGACCATAACCCGCTTTTACCTATTGCTAAGCTTATGACCTTAGACACAGATTTTATCCGCAGCCAATTTCCGGCCTTCAAGCAGCCTTCTTTGCAGGGGCAGGCCTTTTTTGAAAGCGCCGGTGGCAGTTATACTTGCCAGCCGGTGATTGATCGGCTGTTTCGCTATTATCATGCCCGAAAAGTGCAACCCTACGCGCCTTATCAGGCCGCACAATTGGCCGGACAAGAAATGGACGAGGCCCGCGCCCGGTTGGCCGAAATGCTGGGGGTGGACACGGACGAGCTGTCATTTGGCCCCTCAACCACGCAAAATACCTATGTTTTAGCGCAGGCATTTCGCCAGTATTTGCAACCGGGTGATGCGATAATCGTCACCGATCAGGATCACGAGGCCAACACCGGGCCTTGGCGGCGTTTGGCCCAAGAAGGTTTTGAGTTGCGTGAATGGAAGATGGATCCGCAAACCGGTCATTTGGATATTTCGGATCTGGAAAAGCTGCTGGATGGCAAGGTAAAGCTGGTTTGCTTTCCCCATTGCTCAAACGTGGTGGGTGAAATTAACGATGTGGCCAAAATTTGCAAAACCGTGCGTGATAACGGCGCATTTTCTTGCGTTGACGGGGTTAGCTATGCGCCGCACGGCTTTGTTAATGTTGATGAAATTGGCGCAGATGTTTATCTTTTTTCGGCCTATAAAACCTATGGACCACATCAGGGCATCATGGTGATCCGGCGTGCTTTGGCAATGGCGTTGCCCAATCAGGGGCATTATTTCAACGCCGATTGTCTTTATAAACGCTTCACCCCCGCAGGGCCGGATCACGCCCAAATCGCAGCCTGTGCGGGCATGGCCGATTATATCGATCTGGTTTACGCGCATCATTTTTCCGACGCGCTTAACGCCGCCAAACGCACCAAAGCTGTGCATGATCTGATGCGCCGTGCAGAAACGGCCCTGATGCAGCCGCTGCTGGATTATCTAGCACAAAAAAATTCGGCCCGTTTGCTTGGCCCTGCGCAGGCCAAAACCCGTGCGCCCACGATTGCGATTGAATTGACCGGCAATGCCGGGGCTGCGGCGGGCGCATTGTCAAAACACGGAATTATGGCTGGCGGCGGTGATTTTTATGCCGTTCGGGCCTTGCAAGCCCAAGGAATTAACCCCGAAAAAGGCGTTTTGCGGCTGAGCTTTGTGCATTATACTTCGGAAAATGAAATTAATGCGCTGATCACGGCCCTTGACCAAACGATTTAAGCTGACGACAAACAGGCAAGCCGCAACGAAAGAGCACAGAAATGCCCACAGCATCGCGATTATTTGGCGCAATATTTTACGCAGCCCTTGCTTGGTATGTGTCCGAAATGTTCAAACCTCTTATGCCCGAGGGCACAAATCTGGGCCGCTTTTCCGAATATAACGCGGTAATCGGTCTGGTTTGCGGCTGGGTTTATATGGGGCTGCAATCGGGCAACAAAACCAGCAGCGCGATGGGATCCGGCCTGACCACAATGTTTGCCACCCTGTTTTGGGTGTTGTTGCTAAATTCAATCCGGGAAATGATCCGGCTGTCTTTGCGCAAGCAATACGACTGCCCCGTCGATGCTGTTGTCGGGGTTTTCCAGTTGATGCTTAAATTTGGCCAGATG
>CAYYXZ010000244.1:0-2977 GCA_964475715.1 uncultured Marinosulfonomonas sp.
GGGGGTGGGCTGCTTTTCCAAGCATCTCCGGCCTCAAGTCAGGCGCAAGCACGGGCCAACGTTAAATGCCCCGCGCCAAAGTTTTAGGTCACTGATCCAAAAATGATCTTAACTTGCGTGACCGGCTAGGATGCTTCAATTTTCTTAACGCCTTGGCCTCGATCTGGCGGATCCGCTCGCGCGTTACGCTAAACTGCTGGCCAACTTCCTCCAGCGTGTGATCCGTGTTCATGCCAATCCCAAAACGCATCCGCAAAACCCGCTCCTCGCGCGGGGTCAGTGACGAAAGCACCCGCGTTGTGGTTTCTTTCAGGTTTTCCTGAATGGCCGAATCCAGCGGCAGAACCGCATTTTTATCCTCGATGAAATCACCCAACTGGCTGTCTTCCTCATCGCCAATCGGGGTTTCAAGGCTGATCGGCTCTTTGGCGATTTTCATCACCTTGCGCACTTTATCCAGCGGCATTTGCAGTTTCTCGGCCAGCTCCTCAGGCGTCGGCTCGCGGCCGATTTCATGCAGCATCTGGCGGCCGGTGCGCACCAATTTGTTAATGGTTTCAATCATATGCACCGGAATACGAATGGTGCGGGCCTGATCAGCGATGCTGCGGGTAATCGCCTGACGGATCCACCAAGTGGCATAAGTGGAAAATTTATAGCCGCGACGATATTCAAATTTATCCACCGCTTTCATCAGGCCAATGTTACCTTCCTGAATTAAATCAAGGAATTGCAGGCCGCGGTTAGTGTATTTTTTGGCAATCGAAATCACCAGACGAAGATTGGCCTCGACCATTTCCTTCTTGGCCTGACGCGCTTCTTTTTCACCCTTTTGAACCTGCTGAACAATGCGGCGAAATTCAGGAATATCAAGCCCGATATACTGGCCCACCTGCGCCATTTCAGCCCGCAGTTCTTCAATTTTACCGGTGGATTTTTCCAATAAAACCTGCCAGCCACGGCCAGTTTTTTTACCCATCCGATCCAACCACATCGGGTCCAGTTCGTGATCACGGTAAGCTTCGACAAATTCACGCCGGTTGATACGGGCCAGATCGGCCAGCTTTACCATGCGGCTGTCGATGGATTTAATCCGGCCATTCACCCCGTAAATCTGGTCGATCAACGCCTCGATCCGGTTGTTATGCAGATGCAATTCATTCACCAAAACCACAATTTCGGTACGCAGTTTCTGGTATTTCTTTTCTTCTTTCTTTGAAAAACTGGCGTCCTCGTTCAAGGTTGCCGAAATCCGCGTATCCTGCATTTCGGCCAATTTGGCATAATCGCGCGCGATCTGGTCCAGCGTTTCCAAAACCTTGGGCTTTAGCACCTCCTCCATCGCGGCAAGCGACAGATTGGCCTGTTCTTCTTCATCGTCATCATCGTCATCATCGGCGATAATCGGGTTTCCATCCGCATCCAGCTCGGGGCTTTGCGCCGTTTTCTCGGCCACCGGCACACCGGCTGTCGGGGGCACAACCGCCTCCTGAACGTTCTCGGCCTCCATGGTGTCGCCAAATGTGGTTTCCAGATCAATCACATCACGCAGCAAAATATCTTCGCTCAACAGCTCGTCGCGCCAGATGGTGATGGCGTTAAACGTCAGCGGGCTTTCGCACAGCCCCAAAATCATCGTGTTGCGACCGGCCTCGATGCGCTTGGCAATCGCAATCTCGCCCTCGCGGCTCAGCAATTCAACCGAGCCCATTTCACGCAGATACATCCGCACCGGATCATCCGTGCGGTCCAGCTTCTCGCCGCCCGTCACGGTGATGGCCACATCGCGATTGGTGTTTGAAGTGGCAACCTCGGTCGAGGCCTTTTCTTCTTCCTCGTCCTCGATAATATTGATGCCCATTTCCGACAGCATCGACATCACATCTTCAATCTGCTCGCTGCTCACCTGATCGGGTGGCAGAACCTTGTTTAGCTGGCCATAGGTGACATAACCCTGTTCTCGCCCGTCAGCGATCATCTTTTTAACGGCGGCTTGGCCAGTTTCGGCAATCTCGTCTTTATTGTCGGTGTCTTTAGCAGCCATCTAGACGGTCCTTTCGGGGACAAGGTGATTCGTTTTTAAGTGATTCGCGCATCTGGGGTAAAACAACACATCGAATCACTGATTCGCAATACGTTTACCTTGATTTCTTTACCGATTCCTCACCAAAGCGTTCAGTTTTCGCCCTGATCGCGCTTTTTCTTGCCAATTTCTGCCATTAAACGGGCAAAAGCATCACGCTCCCCCCTGTCCATCTGCGCGCCGCTTGGTGCGGTATCAAACACAGCCGTATCCTGGCCCTGACTGCGAACCGCTTTCTGGCTGGCATCGGACGCCTGTTTCAAACGCCAGGTCAGCCCCTCGTCGACCAGCCCGCCAATGTCCTCAACCGCCTCTTGTATTTCGCGCAAAATGCCCCGTTTGGCCTGTAGTTTGGCCAATTCCTCGGCCACACAAATCGCGGCGATTTTCGCATCACCTGCCTTGCGAACCGCGGGCGAAATCTGCACATGGCGCGGGGCCATCACAGCGCCAAATTCAGCCCCCGCCTCGGCCTCGACCTTGCTGCGCAAATCGGCAACCCCGCCATGGCGCAGCAAACAATCACGCAAAATCCGGTGCTCGAAACTGCCAAACTCCAGTCGCTCCAGCGCGCTTTCAAACTGCTCTAAAATTTCAGGATGCAGCACCAAAGCCGCCAAAATCACCGCCTCGCGCAAATGATCCTCGGCCCCGACGCCCGCATTTACCAACAATGAAGATTTGGTGCTGGGCTGCACGGGGGCCGGCTTGGCCTTCCAGTTTGTTTTGCCACGGCTGCCGCGTTTTGGCGCAAACAACTCCCAGCGCATTTGCTTGATGGCCTCGCCATAATGGTTGCGAATAGAGCCATCGGTAATCTTGGAAATCGCCGTTCGCAGATTTTTATCCAGCGCGGCTTTGCGCTCGGGGCTGTCAAAATTACCGGCCTCGGTT
>CAYYXZ010000245.1:0-2944 GCA_964475715.1 uncultured Marinosulfonomonas sp.
GGATTACGAAAACATCTTTAACGAAACCGTGATTGACGAATTTGCCGCCAGCTATCTGGGCGGGGCCACCCCGGTGCCGTGCATTCGCTGCAATGAGCGGGTGAAATTCAAGGACCTTTTGGCCACCGCGCGCGATCTTGAGGCCGACTGCATGGCCACCGGTCATTATATCCAGCGCAAATCCGGCCTTAAAGGTGCCGAGCTACATTCGGCGGCCGACGCAAACCGTGATCAAAGTTATTTCCTGTTTCCAACCACGCAGGAACAGCTGGAATATTTGCGCTTTCCGCTGGGCCATTTAAGGTCCAAGGCCCAAACCCGCGAATTGGCGCAAAAACACGGGCTGGCCGTGGCCGACAAACCCGACAGTCAGGATATTTGTTTCGTGCCCGATGGCAATTACGCGGCATTGGTTGAAAAACTGCGCCCCGAGGCCGCAAGCCCGGGTGATATTGTTGATCTGAACGGCAAGGTTTTGGGCGCGCATCGCGGCGTGGTGCATTATACAGTCGGGCAGCGGCGCGGGCTTGGAATTGGCGGGCTGGCGGAGCCTTTATATGTGGTCAAGCTGGATGCGGATGCGCGCAAAGTGGTGGTCGGGCCAAAAGAGGCGCTCAGCACCCGAATCATTGCGGTGCGTGAAATTAACTGGCTGGGCGATGAACCGTTTGATAGCCGTGATGCGTGGCATCTGGCCGTCAAGGTGCGCTCAACCCGCCCGCCACGCGCCGCCATCGTGCGCCCGCTTTCGGCGACAACGGCCCAGGTCGAATTGCTGATCCCCGAAGAAGGCGTCTCGCCCGGTCAGGCTTGCGTATTCTACGAGGATGGCGGCAGCCGGATTTTTGGCGGCGGCTGGATCTGGCAGGGCTGATGGCAGGGCAAATGGCAGCCCCGGTTGGCTTGGTGCTGGGGGCTGCGGTTTGGGCCGGTGGCGTGGCATCGCCGACCTTGAAACGGCGCACGATGCACGCGGTTAAATTATTTCACGACGGCAAAATCAGCCACATTATCGGCTGTGGTGGCATCGGTAAACACGCGCCCAGCGAAGCAGAAGTGATCGGGCAGATTTGCCTGCAAAACGCGGTGCCGCAAAGCTGTATTTCACGCGAAGCCCGCTCGACCAACACCTATGAAAATATCCGCAATTGCGTGGCGTTGCTGGCGGGGCGTGACGTGGTGATCGTCACCGATGAATACCACGCGCCACGGGCAAAAATGACGGCCAAATATCTGGGCTTAACCGCAATTTGCAGCAGCCCTGAAAGCGCCCGGCCAAAATTAAAAACTCGGCTGCGCGAATTGTCGGCATTTGCAATTTACCGCTTTAAATTCTGGCGGGGTGTATTTTAGGAAATTGCATCCAAAACCGATCTGGCCGCGCGCAAACCCGGTGCCTCGGCATCGCGCCCCAACCGCTGCATGGTTAAATCCATCGCGCCTTGTTGCTCTTGGGGTTGCGCAAACACCGCCAAAACCCCGCCAGAAATTTTATCGGCCACACAATCGGCACCTAAAAATTCTGGCACCACGCGGGTTTGCGAAACCAGATTAACCAGCGTCACGGTGTCGACCTTCAACATCCGCTTGATCAAAATTCGGCTAAACCAGTTCATGTCATAGGCAATCACCATCGGCGTGGCCGCCGCGGCCAACTCCAGCGAAACCGTGCCCGAAGCCGCCAGCGCCACATCGGCCGCGCCAAAGGCTGCGCGTTTCTCGGCCCGGTTGCTTGACTGAATAATAATCGGCGCGCCGGGCCAATCGGCAAGCAGCGTCTTTAGCCGCGCACAAACCGCACCGGCCGCGACAACCACAATGCGCAAATCAGGGCTGGATTTCAACAAACGCTCAACCGTCTGGCCGAAAACCGGCGCAAGGCGTTCAACCTCGCCTTTGCGTGACCCGGGCAAAACCAGCAGCACCCGCGCCGCGCCAATTTCATGACGGCTGCGAAAATCGGCAATATCTTTGGCCGTTGCCAACACATTATTCACCACCGGATGCCCGACAAAATCGCAACTCATGCCAGCGGCCCGCATCAATTCCGGCTCAAACGGCAACAGGGCCAAAACATGGTCGATCACCTTGGCCATTTTCACCGCCCTGCCCGCGCGCCAAGCCCAGACCGAAGGCGCAACATAATGCACCGTCGGAATCGCGCTGGCGGCCTTGACCAATTTGGCCACTCGCAGGCAAAAATCAGGGCTGTCGATGGTGATTAAAACATCCGGTTGCAGTTGCAAAACCGCAGCGGCGCATTGTTTGATCCGGCGTTTCAGGGCGCGGTATTTTGGCAAAACCTCGGCAATTCCCATCAGCGACAATTCATCCATATTAAACTGGCTGTCCAACCCCTGACCCTGCATCAAAGGCCCGCCAACCCCGTGAAATTCCAGATCCGTTCGCAGCTGTTTTAAGCCCGCCATCAAAGCCGCGCCCAAAGCATCACCCGAAGGCTCGCCCGCGATCAGGTAAATCCGCATCTAAAGCGCCCGCAAAAACAGGCCGGTTTCGCTCAGGGCCTGTTCAACCTGAGCGCGGTGCAAAACATTGACCTGACCCGACAAAACATAAATGCCCGCAAGACCGGCGGCGGCGGCCCCGTGCACCGTATCCTTGCCGATGGTTGGCAGATCAAAACGCAGATCCTGACCCTTTTTCGGACCCTTTAACAGGATGCCTTTTGCCCGGCGCAAATGATCGGGCGTTCTGGCCACATAAGCCAGCATCGCATCGGTGCCCTGAAGGGTTTCAATACCCAAAACCTGCCCCCCCTCCACCACAACGGCCTGCGAAATATCAAGCGGCGAAAGGGCTGTCAGAATGCTCATAGCCTTGGCCTGATCTATCTGCTCCAGCGCGCCGGGCTGGGGGCCGAAATGGCTGTCTTTTTCCAGCAATAATTCAGGCACGATGTCATGGGCGGCTTTGATGCAAAAGC
>CAYYXZ010000246.1:0-2918 GCA_964475715.1 uncultured Marinosulfonomonas sp.
GTCCACTGGTTAAAAACAAAGCGGATGTCAAAGGCCGATGGCAGCGCGGCTTCGATTTTGTCCAGTTCGCTCTGACCAAAACCATGACCGATCAAGGATGTGTGGTTAATTCCCGGTGCGTTGCCGATGCTGCCGTGACCCACGGCATAGGCCACAATTTCCTCGATTTGAGCCGATCCGTAACCCTGTTTTTCAAGGGCTGCGGGGACCGACCGGTTGATGATTTTGAAATAACCGCCGCCGGCCAATTTCTTGAATTTCACCAGCGCAAAATCAGGCTCGATGCCGGTGGTGTCGCAATCCATCACCAACCCAATGGTGCCGGTTGGGGCAACCACCGAAACCTGCGCGTTTCTGAAACCGTGCTTTTTACCCAAATCCAGCGCCTCGTCCCACGCGGTTTTTGACAAAGCAACCAGACGTTTATCCGGGCAGTTGGCATGATCCAGCGCAACCGGTTTTACCGCCAGACCTTCATAACCCGAGGTCTTTCCGTAAGCCGCATTCCGGTGATTTCGGATCACCCGCAACATGTGATCGGCATTGCGCGCATAACCGGAAAATGCCCCCAGCTCACGGGCAATTTCAGCCGAAGTTGCGTAAGAAACGCCGGTCATGATCGCGCTTAAAGCACCACAAAGTGCGCGCCCCTGATCGCTGTCATAAGAATAGCCCATATTCATCAGCAAACCGCCGATATTGGCATACCCCAAACCCAAGGTTCTGAAATCATAGGATAATTGGGCGATTTCTTTGCTGGGGAACTGCGCCATTGTCACCGAAATTTCCAGTGTCAGCGTCCACAAACGGGTGGCGTGCATGTAATCTTCGGCCTGAAATTCGCCATCCTTTAAAAATGTCAGCAAATTCATCGAGGCCAGATTACAGGCCGTATCATCCAGAAACATATATTCCGAACACGGGTTCGAGCCGCGAATTTCGCCATCTTCCGGGCAGGTGTGCCAGGCGTTAATGGTGTCGTGATACTGGATGCCCGGATCGGCACAAGACCACGCGGCATGGCCAACCTGCTCCCACAAATTGCGCGCCTTGATGGTTCGGGCAGCTTTGCCATCGGTGCGGTTGATCAGATCCCAATCGGCATCATCCTTGACGGCTTGCAAAAATGCATCCGTGACGCGGATCGAATTGTTGGAATTCTGGCCCGAAACCGAGCTGTAGGCCTCAGAATCCCAATCGGTGTCATAGGTCGGAAATTCAATCGAGGTGTAGCCCTGTTTGGCGTAATCCAGCACCCGTTTGACGTAGGTTTCCGGGATCGAAACCTTTTTGGCTTTGCGAATGGCCAATTTCAAGCTGTCGTTGGTTTTGGGGTCAACGGCATCTTCAACTTTGCCGTCCCACGCCTTGATGGCGGCAAAAATTTCGTTCAGACGTTCTTCGTGCATTTTCGAGCCGGCCACGATCGAGGCAACCTTTTGTTCCTCGATCACTTTCCAGTTGATGAATTCCTCGATATCGGGATGATCGGCATCGCAAATCACCATTTTGGCCGCGCGCCGCGTGGTGCCGCCCGATTTGATCGCGCCCGCCGCGCGGTCACCGATTTTCAGAAAACCCATCAAACCCGACGAACTGCCACCGCCCGAAAGCTGCTCGCCCGCCGCGCGCAGCGACGAAAAGTTGGTGCCGGTGCCGGAACCATATTTGAACAAACGCGCCTCGCGCACCCATAAATCCATGATGCCGCCCTCGCCCACCAGATCATCCGAGACGGACTGGATGAAACAGGCGTGCGGTTGGGGGTGCTCGTAAGATGATTTGGATTTGGTCAATTTGCCGGTTTTGTAATCGACATAATGGTGCCCTTGGGCCGGCCCGTCGATGCCGTAAGCCCAGTGAATTCCGGTGTTAAACCACTGCGGGCTGTTTGGCGCGGCGCGCTGGGAGGCCAACATGTGGCGCATTTCGTCGTAATAGGCGCGCGCATCTGATTCGGAGGAAAAATAGCCGCCCTTCCAGCCCCAATAGGTCCAAGTGCCCGCCAAACGGCGAAACACTTGTTTGGCGGATATTTCACCGCCAGTGCGCTCGTCTTTGGGCAGCTTGGCCAAGGCAGCTTCATCGGCAACCGAGCGCCACAAAAATTCCGGCACGTTCTTTTCACGCACCTTTTTAAGACGCGCTGGCACACCGGCTTTGCGGAAATATTTCTGTGCAATCACATCGGATGCCACTTGGCTCCAACGGGCCGGCACAATGCAGTTCTCCAGATGGAAAACGATGGTACCGTCAGGGTTGCGAATTTCAGAAGTCGTGGTGGTAAATTCAAGATCAGAATACGCGCCCTGACCGGATTTTGTAAACTTGCGCTCGATTTTCATATTCTGTCTGCCCCATTATTCACCGCCAAAACACGGCGTTATTTACGACTGTGCGAGCCCTTAAACGGGTCTTTCGCTAAACTTGTGCTGTGCCAATACTTAGCAAAAAAATCAAAAAATAGTTCCCCCAAATCACGCCATTTGCGCATTTTCGGGATTGAAACCCTTTACAGGTCGCATAAACAAAATCTTTATCTTTTTACCCTAAGATCACTAAATCTAGTGGTAGCATCGGTTAGCTCCCACAATGTGGAGTAGTCACCCCCATTAGGTCAACTTTTATATTTAGTTTTCCACAGCATTTTTCTATTGACCTTTAATTTCGAAACTTTGCGGTTTGTCATAAAAATGATTCACAAAAATAACGCAAAGGAATCTTGAATTCAGGCAAAGCACCCACCCGGAGGAATTTATTCTTTGTATCGGCAGGTTTGTGTAAGAAGCCTCAGATTCAGCATGAAGATTCATTAAGATTAACATTGGCAAAACGAACCTAGGGGAAATCAGGAATAATGATTCTTTGATCAGATAAAACAACCCCGCAATCCCAAGCTGTTTGTGCCACACAATCCA
>CAYYXZ010000247.1:0-2895 GCA_964475715.1 uncultured Marinosulfonomonas sp.
AGTTTCACGCGATCGCAAATCAGGATCACGCCCACCGGCAATGATCTGGCGGGTTTGAGTGAAAAATTCGATCTCGCGAATGCCACCGCGCCCCAGTTTCATATTGTGGCCTTCAAGCGTGATTGGCCCGCCCAAACCTTTGTGTTCGCGAATGCGCAAGCGCATGTCATGGGCATCCTGAATGGCGGCAAAATCCAGATGTTTGCGCCAGATAAACGGCAACAGGCGCTTCAAATACGCTTCGCCCGCCGCGATATCACCGGCACAAGCGCGCGCTTTAATATGGGCGGCGCGCTCCCATGTGCGCCCCAACCCCTCGTAATAACGCATGGCCGTGTCCATCGACAAACAAACCGGCGTGGTGGACGGATCGGGGCGCAGGCGCAAATCGGTGCGAAACACATAACCGTCATTCGTAATATCCGACAATAATGCCGTCATTTTTCGGGTCACACGGATAAAGCTGGCGCGTGCATCCTGATAATCATCATCACTAAACCGCGTTTCGTCAAACAGACAAATCAGGTCAATATCGGACGAATAATTCAGCTCTCCTGCCCCCATTTTGCCCATCGCCAGCACCACCATTCCGCCTGCTGTGGCCACGTCGTCAGATGACATTCCCGGCAATTTTCCACGTTTTATTTCGGCCCTAATCAAAGCCTTTAACGCCACATCCACCGCCAAATCGGCAAAATCCGTCAAGGTTCCGGTGATTTTCTCCAGCGGCCAGATCCCGCCCAGATCAGCCAAGGCTGTGATGGCCGCAATTTTGGCCTTGGCTTGGCGCAACAGTGGCTTCAACTGCTCTAACGGGGTCGATTTTAGCTCTGCAAACAGGGCCTCGACTTCCGTTTGCGGATTTTCAAAAGCGCTGTGCAACCAGTCGGCCTGACGCTTGATAATTACAGATAAATACGGGCTGCACCCAGCCGTGCCGTTGATTAAATTCCGCATCTCGGGGGCAACATTCGGGAAAATAGCCGCGATCTCAGCGCCACGTTCAATGTTATGTGCAATCGGGCTGCGGGTGATTTGAGATGTAAAATTCATACCGTAAAGATGCGTCTTCTGCGTGGTAAGGGCAAGCCGGTTGCAGCATATTTCAACAACAACGGCCCCATTCATTTGATGGGGGAAAAATAAATGTAAACATTATTTACATTACGTCTTGCATTTTGATCTAAAGCACCAATATTGATAATGTAAAAGAGACTTACATCAAACCGCAACCCTGAGAATGGAGACGCACATGAGCACTATCACCGCATGGCCATCGCAGGCCGAAAACTGGCTGGATCAAAAAGGTAAACCTGCCTGGATCATCGCAATGGTCCTTGGTTTTATCGTTCTTTGGCCCGTTGGCCTCGCCCTTTTACTTTACATGATCTGGAGCAATCGAATGTTCACAAAAAAATTCAAACGCCCTAAAATACTCTCTTGCAATGCCTATAAATCGTCTGGAAACTCGGCATTTGATGCCTATAAAGCCGACACATTGCGCCGGTTGGAGGACGAACAAGGCAATTTCGAAGCCTTTCTGGAACGCCTTCGTGAAGCCAAAGATAAGTCGGAATTTGATGATTTTATGGACGATCGGGCCAAAAAAGCAACCGATGTAAAAGAGCCGATTGAGGCCTAGCCTAAAAAATGGTCCCGCCAAACGGGGCCATTTTAACCTCGAATATAAAAGGGGCTTGGCGGATTGGCCGCTCGTTGTTATCTTAAATTTGAAACAAAACAGAGATAACAATTTTCAGATGCGCCACAGCCTGCCCCTTGCCCCGCAGTTTTACGTCACGGCCCCCCAGCCCTGCCCCTATCTGGATGGCCGTTTTGAGCGTAAATTATTTACCTCGCTGCAAGGCGAGCACGCGGTAAAATTGAATGATGCGCTCTCGAAACAAGGTTTTCGCCGCTCGCAAAATGTGCTTTATCGCCCGTCTTGTGCCGAATGCACGGCCTGTTATTCCGCGCGTATTTCTGTGGCCGATTTCACCCCGACCAAAAGCCAGCGCCGGGTTCTGAAACGCAATGTTAATTTGAGCAGAAACGCCACTTCGCCTTGGGCCACGGATGATCAATATTACCTGTTTCAGCGTTATTTGGCACACCGACACGCCGATGGTGGCATGGCCGATATGGATGTTTTCGAATTTGCCGCCATGGTCGAGGAAACCCCGATCAAAAGCCGTGTTATCGAATACAGCTACCAGCCAGACCCCGAGCAAAAAGACCGGCTGGCCGCGGTGTGTTTGACGGATGTTTTTGATGACGGGATCAGCATGGTTTATTCATTCTTTGAACCGGATCTGACCAAAAACAGCCTTGGCACATATGTTATTCTTGACCATATCAAAATTGCCCGTGACGCTGGACTGCCCTATGTTTATTTGGGGTATTGGGTGCCGGGCAGCGCCAAAATGGATTATAAATCCAAGTTTAGCGGGCTGGAAATTTATCGCGGGGGCCAATGGTCTTCGGTGAACGATTCGGCTAAAATTGCGCCCGATACAGACCCGGTGTTGACCGATCCTATATCCGAGCAAGTCGCCCAGATATCCCTGCCCGACACCATATCCCTGAAATAAAAAGCCCGCCGTATTGGCAGGCTTTTTAGTGTTCTTCCAGCCGTTGTGATCAGTTGCCAAACATCGCAGGCACGATCGTCACCACTGCCGGGAAGGTCCAGAGCAAGGCCAGACCCGCCACCTGAATCATCACAAACGGGATAACGCCGCGGTAAATATGTGCTGTGGTGACTTCGGGTGGTGAAACCCCGCGCAGATAAAACAGCGCAAAACCAAAGGGCGGCGTCAGAAACGAGGTTTGTAAATTCACCGCGATCATAATCGTCACCCATTTGGGATCAAACGTGCCGCCATAAATCACCGG
>CAYYXZ010000248.1:0-2885 GCA_964475715.1 uncultured Marinosulfonomonas sp.
CGGCGATTGTGTAGGTCATCGGCTTGTCGACCAGCCCGTCGATGGTCAGCTCCCAAGTGTCCGGGTTCATTTCCTCGGGCAGAGCGCCGTTGTTGCGGATGAAGTGTCGGTTGGTCGGGGTGATGGCATCATCAAGCAGGTGCGCCGGGGTCTCGGCGTTGACTGGCCGGTCATTCAACAGGGTCAGCCCGTCTTTGCCCACAAGCACATCCTCGGACGCGAAGGCCGCAGGGATCAGGCCCATCGGCATGTTACGATGAAACGGAATGGTCGCACCAACCATCGCGCCCATTGTCGCAAGGCCAGCTTTTTTCAAAAAACCGCGGCGGTCGGGGTGGGAAACGCGCCCGAATACTTCTTTGTCGGCTTTTTCCGGATCGGCAGCAAAATAGCTTTGGATATCCTGTTTGTTATCATCTTTTGACATTCATAAACTCCCTGTTTTGGAACCCGCTAAAATTAGTGCGGATTTTAATGTCTGTAGGATATAGACGGATGGGGTTAATAAATTATTCCATTGAATCTGGTATTATAAGAAAAATGATTGATAAATAATATTCTTTGAGTGGCCGTTTTGTCCTAATGCATTGAAAAGGCTCTATATTCAGTTATGGCCACCAGATATAAAAAACATGATCCTTAAGCAAATTAACTGCAATTTACTTTGCCCCAAGGCCCGGCTTAAAAATCCGGCATCCGAAGCACGATGGTGCGCCCGCCTTTAACGTAGCGCAATTCGCTTTGGCCAATGGCGGCGACCTTGCCGCCATCCACCCGCTGGCCAACCGTGACCTTGACGTAACGCCCGTTTGCCAAACGCACCAATGCGCGGCGCTTGCTGGGGGAGCCGTAAACCCCGATCAGCGATGTGCGCCTTAAACGCAGCACATTTTCGACAGTTGCAAGCTTTGCCACCGTGGCCGGCGTGGTGCCTGTGGGGGTGATGGTTTGGCTTTTAGGAACCGGAGGAGCAGAGGGCTGTGCCATTCTAAGTGTCGCGGCGTCCGACGCGCGCACGCGGGCCACTTGGCGGGTGAAATTTTCGGGCCTGTGGCGTGGCATGCTGGACAACACCACGGCCAAATCTGACGCGGTTCCTTGGGCCTTTTTGGTGGCTTCTTCGTTGGCTTTTGGCGCTATGGGCCGCGATTGGGGGCGAAATGCGGCCAGCTCGGCCCGGCTGTGTCCGCCAAATTGCACCGTTTCGGTTTGCCCGACCAAATCTGCGGGCCGCATTTCGGGGCGAAACCCTGCAAGGCGTAAATCCGGCTCGATAATAACCTGGGGCACCCGATCACCGCGCTCGACCGGCTTGATGGGCGGGGCACCCAGAAAAACCATCACGCCATCGGGGGTTATCGCACCTTGGGGGGTGGCCGTGACCAGCCCGCGCGCATCCAGATCAAACTGTGTGCTTGGTGCGGCCGGAGATGTCTGTCTTTCCAGAGATTGCGCACTCAAAATTTCGGCCGATCGGGGCAGGGCGATCGCATCGCTCCACATAATTTTCGGGTCCGCCGAGGTCAGAAACAGCGTTTGGTTTTCGTCCTGGGCCGGCTCGATCGGGGTGTCGGGCGCGCGCTGCCAAATGCCGGTGTCGGAATAAACGCTTTGGGCGTCGTCCTTGCTTAAAGGCGTGGCCGGTTGTGTTTCGGCCGTTTCCATTTCGGCTTCCAGCGTCAATTCAGGTGCCAATTCAGACACCGGTTCCGGCGCCATTTCAAGCTCGGTTTGTGTCTCGTTCGCTTGGCCGCCAGCTTCTTCAAACGGGGCAGGCGGGGCGATGGTTGGTTGTGTCAGCATCGCAAGTGCGTCGCCAACCGTTGTGTCCGGTTCTGTTTGAGCCGCTGTTTGAACCGGGTCGGCGGCGTTATTACTGCGCCAGAACGCGGTTTCATCATTCAAAAAATAAGAGGACCAGACAACTATAATTGCAAAAATCGCAAGCAGGAGCAGCAATAATTTCAAACCCAGATATCGCGGTTTTGCCGACAAAGCCGGCACTTTCAACGCCCCGAAGCCCGTGGTTGTTTTATCTACGGCGTCATCCGGCGCGCTCTCGGGCAGTCCCGGGTTGTCCAGCACTTGGGTTTTGGCGGCTGCAAGGATTTCAGGGGGTGTTTCTGGCTTGATTTCAAGACTGGATTTGGGGGCTGATTTTTCGGATTTATCCGCGGGCTGCGCCGGATCTTGCTCTGGTTTTGACGGGTTTTTACTTTGGCTGTCGCGATTCGCTCCCCCAAGCTTTGGGGCAAGCTTGGAGGCAAGAGGCAGCTTGCCTTCGGGCAAAATGGCCAGACGGGATTCGGTTTTTTCCAATCGTTTGGCGGCTGCATCAGATGGTTTGTTCGTGCCCGTATTTGTGCCTGCATCTGTCGTGCCGGCGCGTTGCGAAGAAAAAACAGGCGCCGACGCATCCGGCGCGACGGAAACGGCGTCAGGGATTTCGGGTGAGAGAATATTCAGCTGGTTTCCATCGGGCTTTGCAGCAGAATCCAGTTTGTCGGCGGTCAGTTCGCTTGGTTTCTTTACCGTTTTGGTCTTTTTGGCGGGTGTTTTTTTTGTCTCGGCAGGCTTTGGTTTTGAAGTGTCCGCAGGCTCAACCTTTGGGGCGCTCGCTTGTTCCGGTTGTTTTTCAGCCGTGTTGTCGGGTATCGAAGCAGAGCCAATAATGGTAATTTCCGCCGTATCACGTTCAACCGTTTGGCCAACATCCAGCAACGCCTTTGCCGCCATGGACGTGCCAAAATACGGCTCGCCCAGAAATATGCCGTTTTCGGGTATGGCGACAAAAGAAACCGGGTTAAATCCGTGTTCCACTGCAAAAGCTTCGGCCTCGGCCAGCGTTTCACGGGCCACGGCAGCCACGCAGATCGTGCCGTTAC
>CAYYXZ010000249.1:0-2853 GCA_964475715.1 uncultured Marinosulfonomonas sp.
ACAAATCCATCAACAAGCGGCGCGGATCCTCCAGCGCCTCTTTCACCCGCACAAGGAAGGTCACCGCACCCTTGCCATCGACAATCCGGTGATCATAGGACAGCGCCAGATACATCATCGGACGGATCACGACCTGGCCATTAATCGCCATCGGCCGGTCCTGAATTTTATGCATACCCAAGATGCCCGATTGCGGCGGGTTCAGAATGGGCGATGACATGAGCGAGCCGTAAACGCCGCCATTTGACAGGGTAAAAGTGCCGCCCTGCATTTCGGCCATGGTCAGTTTTCCCGCCACGCCTTTTGCACCAAGTTCGCCAATTTTTTGCTCGATCTGCGAAAACGACATCTGGTCGGCATCATTCACCACCGGCACCACCAGCCCCGACGGAGTGCCAACGGCCACGCCCATGTTAACGTATTTTTTGTAAACCACTTCATTGCCATCAATTTCGGCGTTCACATCGGGCACTTCTTTTAGCGCGTGACAGCAGGCTTTGGTGAAAAACGACATAAAGCCCAGCTTGACCCCGTGTTTTTTCAAAAACAGGTCTTTGTATTCGCGGCGCAGATCCATCACCGCACCCATATCGACCTCGTTATAAGTGGTCAGCATCGCGGCGGTGTTTTGCGATTCCTTCAAACGGCGCGCGATAGTTTGGCGCAGTCGGGTCATTTTAACGCGTTCCTCGCGCGGGCCGTTATCGACGCGGGCTGCGGCGGGAACTGCGGCGCGGGCAGCGGCGGGCATGGCAACAGGGGCCGGAGCGACAGCCACCTTTTGCACGTCTTCTTTCATGATGCGCCCATCGCGGCCAGTGCCCGTGACTTGATCCGCAGAAATGCCTTTTTCAGCCATCATTTTATTGGCCGACGGGGCGTTTTCAACGTCTTTGCCCGATGGCGCGGCCACCGGTGCAAGATCGGCCTTGGCAACCGGCGCAGCCGCCGCAGACGCGCCTTCGTTAATGGTGGCCAGCAAGGCGTCAACGCCAACGGTTTCGCCCTCGGCGGCAATGATTTCGCCCATTGTGCCGGCCACAGGCGATGGCACCTCGACGGTGACTTTGTCGGTCTCCAGCTCGCACAGCATTTCATCAATGGCGATCGCATCGCCGGGGGCCTTAAACCATGTGGCAACGGTCGCTTCGGTAACGGATTCACCTAAAGTAGGCACGCGCAATTCGGTGGACATGATCTGTTATCCTTTGATGGTGAGCGCATCGTCAATCAGCGCTTCTTGTTGGGATTTATGGGTTTTTGCAAGGCCGGTCGCCGGTGATGCCGAAGGCAGACGGCCCACATAGGATGGACGTTTGGACTTGGTGTTAATGCGGCTTAGAACCCATTCCAGATTAGGCTCGATAAAGCTCCAGGCGCCTTGGTTTTTCGGCTCTTCCTGACACCAGAGCAGATCGGCATTTTCAAACCGTGCCAGCTCTTTTGCCAAGGCCATCGCCGGAAACGGGTAATATTGCTCGATCCGCAGCAGATAAATATCCGTGATGCCGCGCGCGTCGCGCTCTGCAAGCAGGTCATAATATACTTTGCCCGAACATATCACCACGCGTTTGATTTTGCCATCGGCAACCAGCTCAATGTCGGAATTGCCCTTTTGCGCATCATCCCAAAGCACTCGGTGAAACGACGATCCTGTGATAAATTCCGCTTTCGCCGAGACCGCTTTTTTGTGGCGCAGCAGCGATTTTGGCGTCATCAAAATCAGCGGCTTGCGATAGCTGCGGTGCAATTG
Source organism: uncultured Marinosulfonomonas sp. (assembly GCA_964475715.1). Classification (GTDB taxonomy): domain Bacteria; phylum Pseudomonadota; class Alphaproteobacteria; order Rhodobacterales; family Rhodobacteraceae; genus Profundibacter. The sequence continues at coordinate 1,754 of CAYYXZ010000249.1, forward strand.
ACGGCGCAATATATGGAAATAATTCGCCGGAGTTGTGCAATTGGCAACGATCCAGTTATCTTCGGCGCTCATCTGCAAAAACCGCTCAAGACGGGCCGAGGAATGTTCCGGGCCTTGGCCCTCAAAGCCGTGCGGCAACAACACCACAAGACCCGACATGCGCAGCCATTTACGCTCGCCCGAGCTGACAAACTGATCAAACATAATCTGGGCACCATTGGCAAAATCACCAAACTGGGCCTCCCAAAGTGTCAGCGTGTTGGGCTCGGCCAGCGAGTAGCCATATTCAAAGCCCAGCACGGCGTATTCCGACAACATCGAATCGATGACTTCGTATTGCGCCTGACCCTCGCGGATGTTGTTTAGCGGGTAATAGCGGCTTTCGTCGTCTTGATTAACCAGGGCCGAATGGCGGTGACTAAAGGTGCCGCGCGTTGAATCCTGACCGGCCAGACGCACCGGATACCCTTCGGTCAGCAACGAGCCAAAGGCCAGTGCTTCGCCCGTGGCCCAGTCGATATTTTCGCCTGTATCGAGGGTTTTCTTTTTGGCCTCCAACATGCGGATCACGGTTTTATGCGCTGGGTAGTTTTCAGGAATACGCGACAACCCCGCACCGACCAAATCATAGGTTTCAGGCGCAATGCAGGTTTCGCCGCGCTGGTAATCGCCGCTATTTTTGCCCATATTTTTCCAACGTCCGTCCAGCCAATCGGCCTTGTCGGCCCGATAGTTTTTGCCGATCTCGAATTCTTCGTTCAGATGGGCCTGAAACGTCGCCTTCATATCTTCGATTTCGCCTTCGGGCATCAGCCCGTCGCGGATCAGACGCTCGGTGTAAAGTTGCAAGGTGGTTTTGTGTTTTTTGATATTTTTATACATCAAGGGGTTGGTGAACATCGGCTCGTCCCCCTCGTTATGGCCAAAGCGGCGGTAGCAGAAAATATCAATCACCACATCTTTGTGGAATTTTTGCCGAAATTCGGTGGCAATTTTGGCGGCATGCACCACGGCCTCGGGGTCATCACCGTTGACGTGGAAAATCGGTGCCTGCACCATCAGCGCGATGTCGGTGGGATAGGGCGAGGAGCGCGAAAAAT
>CAYYXZ010000250.1:0-1360 GCA_964475715.1 uncultured Marinosulfonomonas sp.
TTATCCCGAGGTTGTCACATGGCTGTTCCCAAGAGTAAAATTTCGCGCTCGCGTCGCGGTGAGCGTCGTTCGCATGATGCGCTGGTTGCCAGCAATCCTGCCGAATGCCCCAATTGCGGCGAATTAAAGCGCCCGCATCACATTTGTTCGGATTGCGGTCATTACGCCGAACGTGAAGTTGTTGCCGTCATCGACGAATCTGCCTTCGACGACGAAAACGCGGCTTAAGTTTGACAGGCTTGGCATCTTGAGCATGACACCGGACAAACAATCCCCGCCATCCTCTGATGCCCCGTCGCTTGATATTGACGCCAGCACAAAAGCCGGCGCGCGCACCATCATATCGGTTGACGCCATGGGCGGCGATCTGGGACCGGCAGCTGTGGTTGCCGGTGTTTGCGTTGCGGCCTCCAAAAACCCCGATATTAACTTTATCCTCAGCGGCGATCAAACCACGCTGAAAACGCTGCTTGCCAAAAAACCTGCCATCGCAAAGCGCTGTGAAATCCGCCACGCCAACGAGGTGGTATCGATGGATGACAAGCCCAGTCAGGTGATGCGTTACGGCAAAAACACCTCGATGTGGGCGGCTGTCGAGGCGGTAAAAACAGGCGATGCAAGCGTGTGCGTTTCCTGCGGCAACACCGGTGCGCTGATGGCGGTTTCAATGATTCGGCTGCGTAAATTACCCGGCGTCAACCGCCCCGCCATTGCCTGCCTTTGGCCATCGCGCAACAAAAGCGGCTTTAACATCATGCTGGACGTGGGTGCCGATATTCGCGCCGACCAAGAAGATTTACTGCAATACGCCCTGATGGGTGCATCTTATGCGCGCAACGGGCTGGGTTTGGCGCGACCACGCGTCGGTTTGCTCAATGTCGGAACCGAAGAGCACAAAGGGCGCGCCGAGCTGAAAGTTGCGCATGAATTGATTTCCGAGACTGCTGATTCTGCCGATTTTGATTTTGTCGGCTTTGTCGAGGGCAGCGATATTCCCTCGGATCGGGTTGATGTTATTGTCACCGACGGCTTTACCGGCAACGTGGCGCTGAAAACCGGCGAAGGCACGGCCAGCCTGATCAGCGATTTTTTGCGCCAAGCCTTCAAAGCCACCCCGTTTGCGCGCGTTGCATCCTTGCTGGCGCTGACCTCGTTAAAGCGGCTAAAGCGCCGGATTGATCCGCGCCGCGTAAATGGCGGCGTGTTTTTGGGGCTGAACGGAACCGTGATTAAATCGCACGGCTCGGCCGATGCAACCGGAATTGCCGCAGCGATCCAGCTGGCCATTACCTTGTCCAAATCCGATTTTAATCACAAATTGGCCGCAAGGGTTGCATCGGGCACCGCTTCGCGACAAGAT
>CAYYXZ010000250.1:1460-2745 GCA_964475715.1 uncultured Marinosulfonomonas sp.
AAAGGCCAGAACATGACACTGCGCGCCGTAGCTATTGGGGTTGGTCATTACCTGCCGCAACGTATCGTTCCCAACAGCGAATTTGAAAAAACGCTTGATACCACCGATGAATGGATCCGCAGCAGAACCGGCATCGAGCGGCGCCACATTGCCGCCGATGGCGAAACCACATCGCAGCTGGCCAGCCACGCCGCCCGTGCAGCCCTGATTGATGCCGGCTGTGTGGCCGATGATATCGACGCCATCGTGCTGGCCACCTCGACCCCTGATCACACCTTTCCTTCTGTTGCCACCATGGTGCAGGCCAATCTGGGCATGACGCGCGGTTTTGCCTTTGACGTGCAGGCGGTTTGTGCCGGATTTGTCTTTGCCATGGCCAATGCCAACGCGCTGATCCTCTCGGGTCAGGCCAAACGCGTGCTGGTAATCGGGGCCGAGACCTTTAGCCGGATCATGGACTGGTCTGACCGGGCCACTTGCGTTTTATTTGGCGATGGTGCCGGCGCGCTGGTGCTCGAGGCCCAAAACGGCACCGGCAACAATACAGATCGCGGCATTCTGGCCGCCGACCTGAATTCTGACGGGCGCTACCGCGAGATGCTTTATGTCGATGGCGGTGTTTCCACCACGCAGACTTCGGGTTTTTTGCGCATGCAGGGCAACGCGCTGTTTCGCAAGGCGGTTGAAAAACTAACCTCGACGGCTGGGGCCGCCCTGCATAAAGCGGACCTGAAAGATAGCGATGTGGACTGGATCGTGCCGCATCAGGCCAACATCCGAATCATCGCCGGAACCGCCAAAAAAATGGGCATCCCGATGGATCAGGTGATCCAGACCGTGCAAGATCATGGCAACACTTCTGCCGCATCGATTCCCCTTGCCTTGTCTGTCGGCAAGGCCCGCGGGCAGATAAAGCCAGGCGATTTATTGCTAACCGAGGCAATCGGCGGCGGCTTGGCGTGGGGATCGGTGGTAATTCGGTGGTAATTTAGTAGTATTTTAGTGGTAAAATGCTGTTTAACGCCACAGTTTAAGCCATTGATATTGACTCGTAAATTCACTGCCCGCTATGGTTGCCAAAAGCTGCCAACAAGCAACGGGGGATATTATGAGTGAAAAGACATTAACCAGAATGGATCTAAGTGACGCTGTGTTTCGCGAGGTCGGCCTAAGCCGTAATGAAAGTTCGGAGTTGGTCGAGAGCGTGCTTGAGCATATGTCAGATGCATTGGTGCGCGGTGAATCTGTGAAAATTTCATCTTTTGGCACCTTTGGTGTGCGCGAC
>CAYYXZ010000251.1:0-1092 GCA_964475715.1 uncultured Marinosulfonomonas sp.
ATCGTCGTCTTCAAACACCACGTTCAGGGGGATATTTTCGGCCTCGATATGGCTAGCGCTGGCCACAGGAATGCTGATTTCCACCTGATCACCGGCGGCGACTTTGGCTTTTTGGTTGGTTTGGACATGGCCGTTCAGTTTAACCATACCGCTGGCAATCAATTTGGCCAGACGCGAGCGGCTAAGGTTGGCATCCTCTGGCACATCGCGCGAAAGCACCTTATCAAGGCGGTTGAAGGGGCTGTCGGAAAGCACCACAGAAAGCACCACAGTAAGAGAGGAAGTTTCAGCCATGAATGATATCCCAATTGTGCCGCAGGAACCGGCAGAGGAGCCGGCTAACCTGAAATTATTGCGCCGTCTGGTTACGGGTTTGCTGGCGACGATGATTGTTGGTGTTGTAGTGGTTGTTGGACTGCTTGTCATGCGGATAACGGCCGAGCCAGCGCCGATGGCCCTGCCCGATAATATTACGCTGCCCGAGGGGGTGAACGCGGCGGTCTTTACGATGGGCACGGGCTGGTTTGCCGTGGTGACACGCGGGAATGAAATCCTGATTTATGATCAGGTTAGTGGCAAATTGCGCCAAACCATCCAGATGGATTAATCGCGCTTTTTGCCCGCTGATTTGAAAGGTTTTTTCTTGGCCGAGGGTTTGGCAAATTTGCCTTTGCCCGATGTCTTGTGACGCGGCTTTTTAGCGCCCCGATCATCCGACCCCAGATTTTTTGGCTTGGGGTTTGCGCCACCGCGTTTTGGCATTGCATCGGCCTCGCCGCCCATTTTGGGAGAGAAATCGGATTTGGGGGCCTCTTTGTGGCGCGGTTTATTGTCGTATTTGGTTGACGATTTGCCCTTGTCTTCAAATTTACGGTCATCATCACGCTTTGGCTTGCTTTTATAAGCAGGTTTTGCGCCATCACGATCCGGCTTGCCTTTATAAGCAGGTTTTGCGCCATCCTGATTGGCGCGCCCGTCGCTGTCCCACTTTTTCTTGGCCTTGTAATCCGGCTTGTCAGCGTCACGATCATCACGTTTGTTTTTGCCCTTGTAAGCGGGGCGATCATCACGGCCTTCACGTTCTTCGCGCCG
>CAYYXZ010000251.1:1192-2741 GCA_964475715.1 uncultured Marinosulfonomonas sp.
ACGCTGGGCTTTTTTGCGCTGGCTCATCGGCACGATCAGGGCGGAAATGCCTTTGGATCCGGCACGGCCTGTACGGCCCGAACGGTGCAGCAACGCTTCTTTGTTTTGCGGCAAATCGGCGTGGATCACCAGATCAAGACCCGGCAAATCAATGCCGCGCGCCGCAACATCGGTGGCAATACAAACCCGCGCGCGCCCATCACGCATGGATTGCAGCGCGTGGGTGCGCTCGTTCTGGCTAAGCTCGCCCGACAGCGCCACCACGGCCATGCCGCGGTTGTTGAATTTGGCCGTCATGTGGTTAACAGCGGCACGCGTGGCACAGAATACCAGCGCATTCTGGGCCTCGTAATAACGCAGCAAATTGATGATGGCATTTTCACGATCGGCCGGTTTGACCACCAAAGCACGGTATTCAATATCGCTGTGCTGTTTGGTCGCGCTTTTGGTCTCAATGCGCACGGCGTCGTTTTGATAGGTTTTGGCCAACAGCGCAATCGGGCGCGAAACTGTGGCCGAAAACATCAAGGTGCGGCGGGTTTTGGGCGCGGCGTCCAGAATAAATTCCAGATCATCGCGAAAACCCAGATCCAGCATTTCGTCGGCCTCGTCCAGCACCACGCAACGCGCTTCGGACAAATCCAGCGCACCGCGCGTGATGTGATCGCGCAAACGCCCCGGTGTGCCAACCACGATGTGCACACCGCGATCCAGCGTGCGCCGTTCGGTGCGGGCATCCATGCCGCCAACGCAAGAGCCAAAACGCGCCCCGGTTTCGGCGAAAAGCCACTGCAATTCGCGCATCACCTGCAAGGCCAGCTCACGGGTTGGGGCGATGATTAGCGCCAACGGCGCGCCGGCACGCGCAAAGCTTTCGCTATCGCCCAGCAAAGTGGCGGCCATCGCAATGCCAAAGGCCACGGTTTTACCCGATCCGGTCTGAGCCGAAACCAGCGCATCGCGGTTTTGCAAATCAGGGTTTGCCATCGCTTCCTGCACAGGTGTTAATGTTTCGTAACCCTTGCGGGTCAAGGTGCTGGCAAGCGGGGCGATCAGGTCGGATACTTCGGTCACGATAAATTCTTTCGGCTGGAGGCAGACGCGCAAGGTTTCGGGCGGGAAGGGGGGCATATTTTGCGCTAAAGTAGCCCAGATATGCCTAACAAGTGATAAAGGCAACCGCTTGTTTGATGAAGATATTTAAAATGGTACCAGCGCCCCGGCTTGAACGGGGGGCCTCTTGATCCACAATCAAGCGCTCTAACCTACTGAGCTACGCCGGCACACGAGGGCTGACTTAGCGTTCACGGCCAGGCAATGCAAGAGGGGTGCTTGAAAAAGCCGGCAAATCTGCGTAATCGTCACGGATAATTTGCGGAGAGCACAAAATGAGCATTAACAGCGAGAGCGACATTATCACAAACATGCAAATCGGACCAACCAGCGAGGGTATGGTGCGGATTTATATCGAGGCCGAGGGAATCGATCTGCCGATGGATTTTACAGCCGAAGAAGCGTTGGAAATAGCCGAGGAGCTAACGGTGGCGGC
>CAYYXZ010000252.1:0-2725 GCA_964475715.1 uncultured Marinosulfonomonas sp.
CGCTGTGATGCTGCTGGTTTTTGCGGTAATTCTTGTCACATTCCTTGTCGATCTCGCCTATGCGGCGGTTGATCCGCGTCTAAGGAAAAGTCGATGAAATTCCCTGTAAAGTTCCCTGTAAAGTTCCCTGTGCAGTTGACCCTTGGCCTGATTCTGACCGGCGTTTTCGTGATGGCCGTTGCCGTGTCTTTTTTCTGGACACCCCACGATGTGACCGCTCTGATTATCCCCGACAGGTTGCTGCCGGCGTCTGAAAAATACTGGCTGGGGACAGATCATCTGGGCCGCGATATGATCTCGATGTTGATGGTCGGCGCGCGCACATCCATTGCCGTGGCGATCGTTGCGGTTGGCATTGGCATTGGGCTCGGGGTGCCGCTGGGTTTGATTGCCGCAACCAGACGCGGCGGTTTGCTTGATGAAATTATCATGCGCGGCAATGATCTGATTTTTGCCTTTCCGTCGCTGGTTATTGCCATTTTGATTACGGCGGTTTTCGGCCCCTCGGCTTTTAATGCGATCCTTGCGATCGGCATTTTCAACATCCCGGTTTTTGCCCGCGTTACCCGTGGTGCGGCCCTGTCGCTCTTGACGTTGGACTACATTTTGGCCGCCCGAACCTTTGGCAAAAGCCGCTTGCGTATTTCGGCCGAACACATCCTGCCAAACATCTCTAACCTGTTGATTGTGCAGGGAACAATTCAGTTTTCGCTGGGCATTTTGGCCGAGGCAGGCCTGTCATACGTCGGCTTGGGCGCGCAACCCCCGACACCCAGCTGGGGCCGGATGTTGGCCGATGCGCAGACTTTTATTTACAGTGATCCGATGCTGGCTTTTCTGCCCGGAATTGCGATTGTGCTGATGGTTTTGGGGTTGAATTTAATGGGCGACGGGTTGCGCGATTTGCTGGATCCACGGATCAGAAGGCAGCGCCGATGATTTGCCTGAAAGCCCTGAGTCTGTCGATCAACGGCACCGAAATTTTGCAAAATGTCAGCTTTGATATCGCGCCCGGGCAAATTTTCGGGCTGGTGGGCGAAAGCGGCTCGGGCAAATCCATTACCGCGTTGGCGCTGATGCAATTGTTGCCCGATGGCAGTGAAACCAGCGGGCGCGCGATGCTGAATGGCAACGATGTTCTAAGCCTTTCAGAAGCCCGAATGTGCGCCCTGCGCGGCAATGAAATCGGCATGATTTTTCAAGAGCCGATGACGGCGCTAAACCCGCTGAAAACCATTGGCGATCAAGTGGCCGAAACGCTGCGGATCCACGGCAGGGCCTCTAAATCCCAAGCCGCCAAAGCCGCCCGCGAAATGCTTGATCGGGTTGGGCTGCCGGCCGATAAATTTCCCGCATCACGCTTTGCGCATGAATTGTCGGGCGGCCAGCGCCAGCGGGTTTGCATTGCGATGGCAATTGCCCTGCGCCCGAAACTTTTGATCGCAGACGAGCCAACAACGGCGCTGGATGTCACCACACAAGCACAAATTCTGAACCTGTTACGCGCCTTGGTGAAGGAAGAAAAAATGTCGCTGTTGCTGATCACGCATGATCTGGCGGTGGTGGCGGAAATGGCCGATCATGTGGCGGTGATGCGGCGTGGAAAAATTGTTGAGCAGGGCGAAACCAAACAGCTGTTCAAACAGATGCAACACCCCTACACAAAACAGCTTCTAAAGGCCTCGTCGCACCAGCCCGAACGAAGCGATACACCACAGAAAACCCCTATTTTACAAGTGGTTAACGCCAGACGTGAATACAACACACCGCGCAAGAAACTGCTGCACAAACCGCAGCCTTATCGTGCTGTAAACGATGTCAGTTTTGATTTAATGCGCGGTGAAAGCCTTGGGTTGGTTGGCGAAAGCGGTTGTGGAAAATCGACATTGGCGCGGGCTATTTTGGGGCTGGATCCGTTGCAGGGTGGTGAAATATTGCTGGCCGGAAAACCGGTTTTGGCGGGGCAAAATATGCCCACATCTTTGCGTCGAAAAATGCAGGTGGTGTTTCAGGATCCTTACGGCAGCTTTAATCCGCGCCACAGGGTTGGGCGTTTACTGACAGAGCCGTTCCATCTAACCAAACGGCCGGATAATCCGCGCAAATTTGTGGCCGAGGCTTTGGAAAATGTCGGAATGCAGGCCAGTTCAATGGATCGTTACATCCATGAATTTTCCGGCGGCCAACGCCAGCGCATCGCCATCGCCCGCGCCTTGATTTTGCGCCCCGATCTGATTGTGCTGGACGAAGCGGTATCGGCGCTGGACGTTTCAATTCGTGCCCAAATTCTGGATTTACTGGCTGATCTGCAAACCCGTTTTGGCCTGTCATATTTGTTTATCAGCCATGATTTGACCGTGGTGAAAACCATAACCGACCGCGTTTTGGTGATGCAGGCGGGCCGGATTGTCGAGCAGGGCGAAACCGCACAAATTTTCACAGATCCGCAGCACCCCTACACAAAACAGCTGCTAAACGCGGCCCCGCAAATTCCACAAGACTGGCAGGAGAAAAAACATGCGCGATAAAATCTGGCATTTGCGGCTTTGAGGCACTTTACGGGTTTTCAAGTCTGAAAACGGTTGCGGTCTATCACGGCTAAAGGAGAGGCTATGATATTTAAGGGAAAAACAGCGATTGTAACCGGCGGCGGCGTTTTTATGCTTGGACGCGGGGGTTTCACACCCCCGCACCCCCGTGAGGTATTTTTGAAAAGAAGAAAGGT
>CAYYXZ010000253.1:0-2716 GCA_964475715.1 uncultured Marinosulfonomonas sp.
GTGGCGTCGGCCAGACCCGGGTCGGTCATGATTGTGGCAGGGTTGGAGTTGACTAAAATAACGCGGTAACCTTCTTCGCGCAGGGCTTTGCAGGCCTGAGCGCCGGAATAGTCAAATTCGCAGGCCTGACCAATAACGATTGGACCGGCACCGATAATCATGATGGATTTGATGTCTTCTCTTTTTGGCATTTGACGGACCCCCGAGGTGCAAATTGCGACAAATTCTAAGGGGTTATAATCAAGCGGCGACGGGGCGCAAGGGGCGCTTGGGGTTAAATCGGGCTAATTTGGCGCATGTTTTGGACAAGGATGCCTCCGGCGGGGATATTTAGGGAACAATAATGGCAGCAAGGCGGGCTGGTGGCTTGACTTTGGGCCAATAGAAAGGTGTATCAGCGGGAAAGTTTATATTTACCCGAAGGGGAACCAAAATGCATGATTATCGCAGCCACACCTGTGCCGAACTGAATAAATCCAACGTGGGCGATACCGTGCGTTTGTCGGGCTGGGTGCATCGGGTGCGCGATCATGGCGGATTAATGTTTATCGATCTGCGCGATCATTACGGCATTACCCAAATCATGGCCGACCCCGACAGCCCAGTTTTTGCCGAAATTGAAAAACTGCGCTCGGAATGGTGCATCCGCATTGATGGCAATGTGATGGCGCGTGACGAAGGCTTGGTGAATGCGAAAATTTCGACCGGCGAGGTCGAGGTGTTTATTCGTGATATCGAGGTGCTGGGTGCGGCGGACGAGCTGCCTTTGATGGTGTTTGGCGATCAGGAATACCCCGAAGAAACCCGGCTGAAATATCGCTATTTGGATTTGCGCCGCGAGAAGTTGCAAAAGAATATGAAACTGCGCTCGGATGTTGTTGCCAGCATGCGTAAACGGATGTGGGACAAGGGGTTTCGTGAATTTCAAACGCCGATTATCACGTCCTCCAGCCCTGAAGGTGCGCGTGACTTTTTGATTCCGTCGCGCCTGCACCCCGGTAAATTTTACGCGCTGCCCCAAGCGCCGCAGCAATTCAAGCAGCTGATCATGGTTTCAGGTTTTGATAAATATTTCCAGATTGCGCCGTGTTTTCGTGATGAAGATCCGCGTGCAGATCGCTCTCCAACCGATTTTTACCAGCTGGATCTGGAAATGTCGTTCGTTACCCAGCAGGATGTTTTTGATACCATTCAGCCGGTGATTGCCGGTGTGTTTCAAGAATTTGGTGGCGGGCGCAAAGTCGATACCGAATGGGAGCAAATTTCGTATAAAGATGCCGCACTTTGGTATGGCACGGATAAACCGGACTTGCGTAACCCGATTAAAATGCAGATTGTGTCTGAGCATTTTGCCGGTTCCGGCTTTAAGATTTTCGCGTCCCTTCTGGAAAATGAAGGCACCGAAATTCGCGCCATTCCGGCCCCCAAAGGCGGCAGCCGCAAATTTTGTGACCGGATGAATAAATTTGCCCAAGGCGAAGGTCTGCCCGGCATGGGCTATATTTTCTGGCGCGATCAGGGCCAAGGTCTGGAGGCCGCCGGACCGCTGGCCAAAAACATCGGCCCCGAGCGCACCGAAGCGATTCGCCTACAGTTGGGGCTTGGTTTGGGCGATGCTGCGTTTTTCCTTGCAGGCAAACCCAAGCAATTTGAAACCGTAGCCGGCAAGGCGCGCACTGAAATCGGCAATGAACTGGGCCTGACTGATACCAGCCGTTTCGCCTTTGCCTGGATCGTCGATTTTCCGATCTATGAGCGTGACGAGGAAACCGGCAAAGTTGATTTTGAACATAACCCGTTTTCAATGCCCCAAGGTGGCATGGAGGCGCTGAATGGTGACCCGCTGGATGTGCTGGGTTATCAGTATGATTTGTCGTGCAACGGCTATGAGTTGGTCTCTGGTGCGATCCGAAATCACAAGCCGGAAATTATGTTCAAGGCGTTTGAAATTGCCGGTTACGGCAAGGACGAAGTTGAAAAACGTTTTGGCGGCATGGTGAATGCGTTTAAATTTGGCGCGCCTCCCCACGGTGGTTGTGCGGCCGGGATTGATCGTATTGTGATGCTGCTGGCCGATGAGGCCAATATTCGCGAGGTTATCATGTTTCCGATGAACCAACGCGCCGAAGATCTGATGATGGGTGCGCCAAACGAGCCGGCAAACGAGCAGCTGCGTGATCTGCATTTGCGGGTTATCCCTCAGGATTAAGTGAAAGCTGGCCATTTATTGGGAGTTTCTGCATGGATCAAGCAATGATTGCAGCAGGTCCTTACCTGTAATTTTGGTTGCGCAATTTGTTCGAACACGGACAGCCCGAGTTCGGTTATAACCGCTGCTGTCTGGTCAACCTGCTCCAGCAGCCCTATCAACGCTTTTGCATCACCAACATTATCAAACGTCAATTTCAAGCAAATGTTTTCACCAGTCGCGGCGTCAGAACCAAGATGCGGTTTGCGCCTCAACCGTAATCCAGACCCACGGTTTCTTGGACTTTCATTATACGCACGCCAAGCCGTCACCCAGTGTTGTTTCTTCGCAACTTTATGGCGACGGCTGGCGTTGTCTTTATGCAGCAAAGCGTATCCGGGATCAGGGAAAAGTATTTGTTAACACGCGACGCCTGATCCACGTAACAACGCTGCAGTGGGATTATGGTTTTGTAAAATATCAGAGGGTTGGGTACATCGGGAACCCTGCGCAAAGTGTCTCGACCTT
>CAYYXZ010000254.1:0-2590 GCA_964475715.1 uncultured Marinosulfonomonas sp.
GCGGCGGTTTAACCGAAAATATACCGCGGGTTTTGCCCGATGGGATGGGCGTTGAAATTGATCTTAATTCATGGGAATTACCAGCTGTTTTCAAGTGGTTAGCCAAAACATCCAGCATGGATCAGGCCGAAATGTTGAAAACCTTCAACTGCGGTTTGGGCATGGTTTTGGCCGTGTCGGCGGATCGCGCTGATGAAATATCGGCGCTGCTGCAAACGCAGGGCGAAACCGTGTCGCGCATCGGGCGCGTGGTGGCGGGCAAGGGCGTGGCCTATAGCGGCGCGCTGCTGTGAAAAAAAATGTGGCGATTCTGATTTCGGGGGGTGGCTCCAACATGGTGGCGCTGGTCAAATCAATGACCGGCGATCATCCGGCGCGCGCGGTTCTGGTGCTTAGCAATAACACCGCTGCCGCGGGTTTGGCAAAGGCGCAAGATTTGGGCATTGCCACGGCTGTGGTCGATCACCGGCCCTTTGGAAAAGAACGCGCCAGCTTTGAGGCCGAGCTGAACAAGGCGCTTATTTTGGCCAAGCCCGATGTAATTTGTCTGGCCGGTTTCATGCGTATTTTGACACCGGAATTTGTTGCGGGATGGCACGGCAAGATTTTGAATATCCATCCGTCTTTATTGCCTAAATACAAAGGCTTAAACACCTATCTTCGTGCGATCGAGGCCGGTGACAAAGAGGCCGGATGTTCTGTGCATCAGGTCACGGCCCAACTGGATGGCGGCCCTGTTTTGGGCCAAGCGCGGGTGCCGGTGCTCGCCGGCGACACCCCCCAAACTCTGGCCGCGCGCATTTTACCGTTTGAGCATAAATTATACCCGCTTGTGTTGCAAAAATTCGTTACTGGCGAGCATTCCGCGCTAAATCTAAGCTGAATATATCCTGAGCCTTTCATTTTTGGCCTAAATTGCGTAAACAGGGCCAAATTAATTAAATGAGCAACAATAAATAGTATGAAAACCATCACCACCACCGATCAGCTGGCCATTTTTTGCGAAATGGCCGCATCGCACGCGTATATTACCATCGATACCGAATTTTTGCGCGAACGCACCTATTATTCCAAACTTTGCCTGATCCAGTTGGCGGTAAAAGGCGATGACGAAACCAGCGCCGTTTTGGTTGATCCATTGGCTGCCGGTTTGTCGCTGGAGCCACTTTATGAGCTGTTTCGCAATGAGAATGTGGTCAAGGTATTTCATGCTGCAAGGCAGGATCTTGAGATTTTCTTTATCGAGGCTGGCGTGTTTCCGACCCCGTTATTTGACACTCAGGTTGCGGCCATGGTTTGTGGTTTTGGCGAGCAGGCGGGTTATGAAACCTTGGTGCGAAAAATTGCCAAACAGCAGGTTGATAAAACATCACGCTTTACGGATTGGTCGCGCAGGCCACTGACGGATGCACAAAAAACCTATGCAATCGGCGACGTTACACATCTACGGGTGGTTTATGAGTTTTTGGCCGGGGAAATTAAAAAATCTAATCGTTGCAAATGGGTAGAGGAGGAACTTAAAGTGCTTCTTAGCCCGGAAACTTATATAATCCAGCCCGAAAATGCTTGGAAACGGATTAAAACACGCAGCAATTCAGGGCCGTTTTTGGCCATTGTAAAAGAGCTGGCAGCCTTTCGCGAAAGCCATGCCCAAACACGAAATGTGCCGCGCAATCGGGTTTACAAAGACGAAGCTATGCTTGAGGTGGCCTCGACCAAACCGGAAAATATGCAAGATATCGGCCGTTCGCGCCTGTTGCAACGCGAAGCACGGCGGGGCGATATTGCGGACGGTATTTTGGCGGCGGTTGCGGCGGGGCAGGCTGTGGCGCCTGAAGATTTTCCGAAAATTGACCGGTCGCGCGAAAAGTTGCAGATCAACCCGGCGCTGGCAGATTTGCTGCGCGTTTTGTTAAAAGCCAAGGCCGAAGCGGCTGGCGTGGCCCTGAAACTGATCGCAACATCGGCCGAACTGGATGCCATTGCCGCGGGTTGCCGCGACGGAAAACCCTTGCAGGGCTGGCGCAAAGAGGTGTTTGGAAATGATGCCTTGCGCCTGTGTGATGGCGAAATCGCACTGATGGCCAAGGGCGCGTCTGTTGTGGTGGTTGCGCTTTAGCGCTTGGCGGAACGGGCGTTGTTTGCCCCTAGAACGCGGATAGTTTTCACACCTTCAAGCACTTGATTTGAAACGAAATAACCCACATTAACTTCGCGGCTATAAGGCGTGGATATGTTTTGGGCGCTAAACGGTTGCTGGATGCGAAATGTGTAAGTCAGCACACCATTCACCGGTTGTTCATCAAATTCGGCTACCAGTTCGGCATCCCAATACCCTTGGGTCGCGGGCAGGCCAACGGCGTGGATAATTGCGCCACCACCGGTTTTTTCGATCTGAAGATACGTCACCTGCGCGACCAGAGTGCGTAAATCCGCGATTTTGGTCGGAATTTCGGCTTCTTTCAGGGCCTCTTCGCGGCTGCCACCAAACCAGTTAAGCGGGTTAAATTTGCTCGCACAACCCGCAAGCAGCACAACGCTCAGCAAAATAACTGCAAATGGTGTTTTCATCAACCTGACCCCTTTGTTT
>CAYYXZ010000255.1:0-2569 GCA_964475715.1 uncultured Marinosulfonomonas sp.
GACGAGCTGATGCCCTGGAATTACAGTCCAGAAGTGTAGCCGCCGGACGCTTACGTTGATGAAAATGCTTCTTAATCTATACCGCAATCAATTACGCAGCCAAAATCACCGCCCCCAACTTGTACCCATGGATGATATGCACAATGAACCGGAAAGTGCGGGCAGTATCGAGCAAAAACTTGAACTGGCCCAGACGGCACGGGCCATGCAAAAGCTACCGGATGATCAACGCGAGGCATTGCTACTGGTTGTTTTGGGCGGGGTTAGCTATAAACAAGCCGCCGAAGCACTGGAAATTCCAATGGGTACGCTTATGTCCAGATTGGGGCGCGCACGCGCCAAACTAAGGGAACTTACAGCAGATGTTCGCGCAAGTGGGGCTGGAACATGACTGAGATAACAGATGGTATGCTGCACGCGTTTGTCGATGGTCAACTGGATGATGCCGATATGGCCCTGGTTGAGGCCTACCTGAACAGGCACCCTGAACGTGCCCTGGATATTGAAAACTGGAGCAGCCAAAACGCTGCAATCCGTGCATTGTTTCCTGCAAGCAAAGATCAGATACCCATTCCCGTTATAAAGCACCCGGCCGCCGCCAACACGGTTTGGGCACCATTGCGATCCATTGCAGCCGCCTTGCTGTTTGTTGGCGTTGGCGTCACAGTTGGCTGGTTTGGCCGCGGCGTGACTCCGCCAGCAGCTACACAAGTCCATGTTGCAGGGTTGGTACAAGACGCCATCAGCGCCCACGCCGTTTTCTCGGCTGATGCGCATCGGCCTGTTGAGTTGGGCGCGGATCAGGAAGATCTGCTAATCCACTGGCTCTCGGCACGTCTGGGTAAGCAATTAACAGCGCCCGATCTGTCGGCCAATGGGTATGAACTGGTTGGTGGTCGCTTGCTGTCTGTCGATCAGGGACCGGCAGCACAATTCATGTATGAAAATGCCGATGGCGTACGGATCACCTTATTTGCGGCACGTTCTGACACGACCAAACTTGCCCAATTCACCTATAAGCAAGATGGCGACACCAGTAGTTTTCACTGGCAAGACGAACATTTGAGTTATGCACTTGTTGGTAAATTGCCGCGCGAGGACTTAAATGCATTGGCAATCCATGTGTATGAGGCTTATTTCTGAAAATATCTCCTCCGGTCTTTGATGTGGGATGCCTCCGGCGAGGATATTTAGACAAAAGAGAAACGGTTACATTCCCTCTTTCAGTAGGCTGCGTGGCGGGTTAAACACGCGTAAACTCAGGATTGGGATTAATGACTATGACGATGGATAAAAACTTTGATGCGGCGGTTGCCGAAGCACGTATTTTAAAAGCGTGGGAGGATGACAACGCCTTTGCGGCCGGTGCCAATGCCAAAGAAGGCGCCGAGAGTTTTTCAATCATGATCCCGCCGCCAAATGTCACCGGCGCGCTGCACATTGGCCACGCGTTTAACAACACTTTGCAGGATGTTTTAGTGCGCTGGCACCGGATGCGCGGCTTTGACACGCTGTGGCAGCCCGGCCAGGATCACGCCGGTATTGCCACCCAGCTGCAAGTTGAAAAAATGTTGGCCGAGCAGGGTCTGCCCAGCCGCGCGGAAATGGGACGCGAGGCATTTACGGCCAAGGTTTGGGAGTGGAAAGAAAAATACGGCTCGACCATTATCAACCAGCTAAAACGGCTGGGCGCGAGCTGCGATTGGGACCGAAACGCCTTTACGATGGATCCGGTTTTTCACGATGCCGTTCTGAAGGTGTTCGTTGATCTTTATAACAAAGGTCTGATTTATCGCGGCAAACGTCTGGTGAATTGGGACCCGCATTTCGAGACCGCGATTTCAGATCTCGAAGTCGAGAACATCGAAATTGACGGCCAGATGTGGCACTTCAAATATCCCCTCGCAGGCGGCGCGACCTATGAATATATCGAGAAAGACGAAGACGGCAACGTCATCTTGCGCGAAATGCGCGACTATATTTCCATTGCCACCACCCGACCCGAAACCATGCTGGGCGACGGCGCGGTTGCGGTGCATCCCGATGATAAACGCTATGCCGCCTTGGTTGGCCAGCTTTGCGAAATTCCGGTTGGCCCCAAACAGCACCGCCGCCTGATCCCGATCATCACCGATGAATATCCCGATATGGATTTCGGCTCGGGTGCGGTAAAAATTACCGGCGCGCATGATTTAAACGATTATGGCGTGGCCAAACGTAACAACATCCCGATGTATCGCCTGATGGACACCAAGGCGCAGATGCGTTCCGACGGGGCTGATTATGAGGCCGCCGCCACCCGTGCCAAGCAAATCTCCGAAGGGGCCGAATGGCAGGATGGCGAAATTGACGGGCTGAACCTTGTGCCTGATGCGTATCGCGGCATGGATCGTTTCGAGGTCCGAAAAGCGGTGATCGCCGATATTGACGCCGAAGGGCTGATGATAGGGGTCGAGGATAAAAAAATCATGCAGCCGTTTTGTGACCGCTCCAAGGTGGTGATGGAGCCGATGCTGACCGATCAATGGTATGTGGACGCCGCCAAACTGGCTGGCCCTGCGCGTGATGC
>CAYYXZ010000256.1:0-2547 GCA_964475715.1 uncultured Marinosulfonomonas sp.
GACCCGATGGGCGTGCACACGGGCGATTCCATCACCGTTGCCCCCGCACTTACCCTAACCGACAAAGAATACCAGATGATGCGCACGGCCTCGATTGCGGTGCTGCGTGAAATCGGTGTCGAAACCGGCGGCTCCAACGTGCAATGGGCGGTAAATCCGGCCGACGGGCGCATGGTGGTGATCGAAATGAACCCGCGTGTGTCACGCTCCTCGGCGCTGGCGTCAAAGGCGACGGGTTTTCCAATCGCCAAAATCGCCGCCAAACTGGCGGTAGGCTACACGCTGGACGAGCTGGACAATGACATCACCAAAGTCACGCCAGCATCATTTGAGCCAACGATTGATTATGTGGTCACCAAAATCCCGCGCTTTGCATTTGAAAAATTCGCAGGCTCCCCGCCGCTGCTTTCGACCGCAATGAAATCGGTTGGCGAAACCATGGCGATCGGGCGCACCATCCACGAAAGCCTGCAAAAAGCGCTGGCCAGTATGGAAACCGGGCTGACCGGATTTGACGAAGTTGAAATCGAAGGCGCGGATGATCTTGAATCGGGCAAAGCCGCCGTGATCAAAGCGATTTCGCTGCAAACCCCCGACCGGATGCGCACCATCGCCCAAGCGATGCGCCACGGGATGAGCGATGACGAAATCCACAACGCCACCATGTTTGACCCTTGGTTTCTGGCCCGTATCCGCGAAATTGTCGAGACCGAGGAAACCGTAAAGAAAACGGGTTTGCCAAACGACGAAGCGGGCTTGAGGGCGCTGAAAATGATGGGGTTTTCGGATGCAAGATTGGCCATGCTAACCGGCGCTACCGAATCCGAAGTGCGCAAAGCCCGCATCAACGCAGGCGTGGTCGCGGTGTTTAAACGCATCGACACCTGTGCCGCCGAATTCGAGGCCCAAACGCCCTACATGTATTCGACCTACGAGGCCCCTGCCATGGGCGATGTGGAATGCGAAGCGCGGCCCAGTGACAAGAAAAAAGTCGTCATCCTTGGCGGCGGTCCCAACCGCATTGGTCAGGGAATCGAGTTTGATTATTGCTGCTGTCACGCCTGTTACGCCCTGACCGAGCAGGGTTATGAAACCATCATGATCAACTGTAATCCCGAAACGGTTTCCACCGATTACGACACTTCCGACCGGCTTTATTTTGAGCCTGTCACCTTTGAGCATGTGATGGAAATTCTGCGGGTCGAGCAAGAAAACGGCACCCTTCACGGCGTGATCGTGCAATTTGGCGGCCAAACCCCGTTGAAATTGGCCAATGATCTTGAGGCCGCGGGCATCCCGATTTTGGGCACCACGCCCGACAGCATTGATCTGGCCGAAGACCGCGAGCGTTTTCAAAATCTGGTCAATGAACTGGGCCTGTTGCAGCCCAATAACGGCATTGCCAGCACTGATGCCCAAGCGATGAAAATTGCCGAAAGCATCGGCTTTCCGCTGGTGATCCGCCCGTCTTATGTGCTGGGTGGCCGCGCCATGGAAATCGTGCGCGATATGGCCCAACTGGAACGCTACATCGCCGAGGCCGTGGTGGTTTCCGGTGACAGCCCCGTGTTGCTGGACAGCTATCTGTCGAACGCGATTGAAATGGATGTGGACGCGCTTAGCGATGGCAAGGATGTGCACATCGCCGGCATCATGCAACATATCGAGGAAGCCGGCGTGCATTCGGGCGATAGCGCCTGTTCCCTGCCGCCTTATTCGTTGCCCGACGAAATCATTGCCGAGGTGCATCGCCAAACCAAAGCGCTGGCGCTGGCGCTAAATGTGGTTGGCTTGATGAACATCCAGTTCGCGGTAAAAGACGGCAAGGTTTATCTGATCGAGGTCAACCCGCGTGCCTCGCGCACCGTGCCGTTTGTGGCCAAAGCCACCGACAGCGCCATTGCCTCGATTGCCGCGCGGATCATGGCCGGCGAGCCGCTGTCGAATTTCCCGCTGCGCGCCCCGTATCCCGAAGGTGCCAATGCTGACACACCGCTGCCATTTGCCGATCCGATGTCGCTGGCGGACCCTGATATGCCGTGGTTTTCGGTTAAAGAAGCCGTGCTGCCCTTTGCCCGTTTCCCCGGAGTTGACACAATTTTAGGCCCCGAAATGCGCTCGACCGGCGAGGTTATGGGCTGGGATCAATCCTTCCCGATAGCTTATTTAAAGGCCCAAATGGGCGCAGGCGTGGTGTTGCCCGATGGCGGCGCGGTTTTTATGTCGATCAAGGACATGGATAAAACGGCTGAAATGCTTGACACCGCGCGCCTGTTGCTGACGCTGGGCTTTAATCTGATAACCACGCGCGGAACTGGCGATTGGTTGCTTGAAAACAACATCGAATGTGAAGTGGTGAATAAGGTCTATGAGGGACGCCCCAACATCGTGGATCGTTTGAAAGACGGTGAAATTGCCTTGCTGATGAACACCACCGAGGGCAATCAATCGGTCGAGGATAGTCGTGAAATCCGCTCGGTAGCTTTAAACGCCGGCCTGCCCTATTTCACCACGGCCGCCGCGATTCATGCGGTGACTTTAGCGATG
>CAYYXZ010000257.1:0-2546 GCA_964475715.1 uncultured Marinosulfonomonas sp.
GCTCCATGGCAGGCCTAAATCACGCACCCCGTCAAGCATTGCGTGGGCAACCAGATCGGCAGGAACGTCGCGCCAGATGCGATCTGCCAAGGTTAAACTGCCGTAACGCTCTTGCTGGCGCGACACCACACGCCGCTCGCGCCGCGACCATTGGCAATGATCAAACCATGTGATTTGCTCTGCATAAATCTCGCGCAATCCGGCTTCGGAAATTTGCACCGCCTGGCGTATCCGCGCCTCGCGGGCGTTGCCATCCAGATCTGTTGCCACAATCAGCCGCGCACCTGCCAGCGGATCATCGTCACGCATATTTGCGCCCTTGCCGCCAGATAAAACCCAGCGCGGCGTATCACCTTTGCGGCGCAATCCAACCCTGTCAGGGTAGGCCAGCGCGGCCATTTCACCAAGCGACAAACCCGGTTTATCCACCCCGCGCCGCAAGCGTTTTGCGTCAGCCCGAATGCGATGAACCGCAGCAAAATTTACCTCGTAGGGGCGCTCGGATGCAAAGCGTTTAGGATCCTTCAGAGCCTGCATTCGCAAAGCCAGATCAGCCGGTGCCCCGCGCAACGGATCACGTTCAGCCAACAGCGCCGCAAATAATGCAGCCTGTGGCCCGGCCAGCGTTAACATATGCGCCAATCGCGGGTGCAGGGGCAGGGTTGCCAGTTTACGGCCATGTTTGGTTATTCGCCCGTTTTTATCCAGCGCACCCAGAGTGCTTAAAAGCGTTTTGGCCTTGGCATAGGCCCCCGGATTTGGCGGGGTCAACAGCGCCAGATCATCGACATTTCCAGCCCCCCAAAGCGCCAGCTCCAATACCAAATCGGTCAAATCGGCGGCTTGAATTTCGGCGGGCGGAAATGCGGCCATGGCACCCTCTTCGCCCTTGGTCCAAAGTTTGTAACACACCCCTTGCGCCACCCGCCCGGCGCGACCGGCCCGCTGGATCGCCTCGGCTTTTGTCACCCGCTCGGTCACCAGACGCGACATGCCCGAGCCTGCATCAAAGCGCGCGCGGCGCGATTGACCGCAATCGATGACCACGCGGATGTCCTCGATCGTTAAAGAGGTTTCGGCAATTGCTGTGGCCAGCACAATTTTACGGCCCTGTTTGGTGGGGGAAATCGCGGCGCGCTGGGCTTTGAAATCCATCGCGCCAAACAGCATGTGAACTTGACAATCTTTGGGCAGACCGGCCAACATGCCTGCCACACGACGGATTTCGCCTTCGCCGGGTAAAAATACCAAAACGCCGCCGCTGGTTTGCGTAACCGCTTTTTGCACCAGCTCTGCCGCCGCATCGGTCAGGCGTTTGGCTTTGGCCAAGGGGCGCTCAAGCCAGCGGGTTTCAACAGAAAAATTGCGCCCTTGCGATGTAATAACCGGCGCATTATCCAGCATTTTTGCCACCGGTTCCGCATCCAGCGTGGCCGACATTACCACAATCAATAAATCCTCGCGCAAGGCCGCGCGCACTTCCCACGTCAAGGCCAGCCCAAGATCGGCGTTTAAGGAACGTTCGTGAAATTCATCAAAGATCACCGCGCCGATGCCGTCAAGCGATGGATCGGTTTGCAACATGCGGGTCAGGATGCCTTCGGTGACCACTTCGATGCGGGTGTTTTTGCTAACTTTGGCCTCGCCCCGAATGCGGTAACCCACTGTTTGGCCTATATTTTCGCCCAACGTTTGAGCCATGCGCTCGGCTGCGGCCCGTGTGGCCAGACGGCGCGGCTCTAGCATCAAAATGCGCCCTTTGCAAAGATTGGCCTCAAGCATCGCCAAAGGAACGCGCGTGGTTTTACCGGCCCCCGGCGGCGCTTGCAAAACCGCGCGCCCTTTGCTGCGAAGCGCTGCGATTAGCGCGGGCAGGGCATCATCAATTGGCAGGCGCGCCATGCCCTAAATTTCGCCCATCGCCTTGCGCCAGTGACGGCGGCAAAGCGAAAGATAGGTTTCATTGCCGCCGATTTGCACCTGATCGCCATCGCGCAAAACATTGCCGGACTCGTCGGTGCGCACCACCATCGAGGCCTTTTTACCGCAATGGCAAATCGTGCGAGCCTCGCGCATTTCATCCGCTAGCGCCAGCAAAGCCGCCGATCCCGGAAATAATTCGCCCCTGAAATCAACCCGCAAACCGTAGCACATAATCGGCACGCCCAGATCATCGACCGCGCGGGCCAGTTGCCAGACTTGGGCTTTTTCCAAAAACTGGGCCTCGTCAATAAAGACGCAACTGCAAGGCCCGCTTGCCCGTCGCGCCTTGATTTTGGCAAACATATCTTCGCCCGGCTCGAACGTGTCGGCGCTATCTTCAATGCCGATGCGCGACGCAATGCGCGCTTGGCCCGCGCGATTGTCCAGCCGCGCGGTTATCAGATAGGTCTGCATGCCGCGCTCGCGGTAATTATACGAGGCCTGCAACAGAATCGTCGATTTGCCGGCATTCATGGTGGAATAATGAAAATAAAGTTTGGCCATGACACATGTTTTGCCCGTTTGCGACAAAATGTGCAAGCCAAGTCAGATGAAAGCCCGCT
>CAYYXZ010000258.1:0-1166 GCA_964475715.1 uncultured Marinosulfonomonas sp.
TATGAATGTTACAAGCCTATCTGAAGAAATCTAAACCTAAGCTGGCAATTATTGGCTTTGGGGCAAATCTTTTATCAGATATCGGAAACCCCGAAGATACAATTCGCCATTCATTGTCGCTGTTAGATAATAAAAACCTTAAAATTCAAGATGTTAGCAGGCTTTATCGCACACCGTGTTTTCCAAAAGAATTAGGGCCGGACTATGTTAATGCAGTGGCTACCTTGACAACAAATTTAACGGCAGCCGCGCTTTTGTCACGCCTGCACGCCATTGAGGCCTTGATGGGAAGGCAGCGGATTATGCGCTGGGGGCAGCGTGTGCTGGATCTGGATTTACTGGCGTTTGGAGATGAAATTAGCCCGGATCAGGCAACCTTTCAGCATTGGCGCAAATTGCCGCCCGAGCAACAGATGAAAATAGCGCCTGAACAGTTAATTCTGCCACACCCCCGCCTTCAGGACCGCGCCTTTGTTTTGGTGCCTTTGGTCGAAATTGCACCGGATTGGCAGCACCCGGTTTTGCAACGCAGCGCCCGCCAGTTGTTGGACGATCTGGATTGTTCTGACATCGCCGAAATTTTGCCGATATAATTTGGGTTGATTCAGTGCTTGTCAACAAGGTGCAAAGCCCCTAAATAGACGTCTTCTAACAGCTATATATATTCAGGAGTCGCCCATGGCCCGCGTTACGGTTGAAGATTGTGTTGATAAGGTTCCAAACCGGTTTGATCTGGTGATGCTTGCGGCCCACCGCGCACGCGAAATTGCGGCTGGCGATCCGATTACGGTTGATCGTGACAACGATAAAAACCCTGTTGTGTCTTTGCGCGAAATTGCAGAAGAAACCCAATTGGCCGCTGATCTGCGCGAACGGATGATCGAAAGCCAGCAGACCCAGATCGAAGTTGACGAGCCCGAAGAAGATGCCATGGCATTGCTGATGGGTGCCGAGGCAGACAAGCCCGAAGACGATGATATGTCTGAAGAAAAACTGCTGCGTGCATTGATGGAAGCGCAAGGCCAGCCATAACGCCTTGCCATCCCGCAGAAAGGCGCGAACCGGATGCCAGATACGATCACAGTAGAAGATCTGATCGGGCTGGTTCGTGACTATAATCCCAATACAGATGCAGACCTGATTCGTCGGGCCTTTGTCTATGGTGC
>CAYYXZ010000258.1:1266-2532 GCA_964475715.1 uncultured Marinosulfonomonas sp.
ATGCGTGCTGATAAACAGGTGCAAAAATCGCATGAAACCATGGATATTTTCGCGCCTCTGGCGGGGCGCATGGGGATGCAATGGATGCGGGACGAGCTGGAGGATCTGGCATTTTCGGTGCTTAATCCGGAAGCGCGAAATTCAATTATGCGCCGGTTTATCACATTGCAAAAAGATAGCGGCGATGTGATTCAAAAGATTACCGACGATATCCGTTTCATTCTGCGTCGCGACGGGATCGAGGCCAAAGTATTTGGCCGGGCTAAAAAACCCTATTCCATCTGGCGCAAAATGGAAGCAAAAGAACAGGGTTTTTCGCGCCTGTCGGATATTTACGGATTTCGGGTTATCACGGATAATCAGCCGGATTGCTACCGTATTTTGGGCACGATCCATCGACGTTGGAGCGCGGTTCCCGGCCGGTTTAAGGATTATATCAGCCAACCTAAATCCAATGGTTACCGTTCGATCCAGACAACAGTTTCAGGACGTGACGGCAAACGCGTCGAGGTGCAAATCCGTACTCACCAGATGCACGATGTTGCTGAATCCGGCGTTGCGGCGCATTGGTCTTACCGTGACGGGATGCGTTCAGAAAACCCGTTTGCGGTCGATCCGGCGAAATGGGTTTCGGGGCTAACCGAACGGCTGGATTCCTCTGGTGATCATGACGAGTTTCTTGAGAACGTTAAACTGGAAATGTATTCGGATCAGGTGTTTTGTTTCACGCCCAAAGGCGAGGTGATAAAATTGCCTCGCGGTGCCACTCCGCTGGATTTTGCCTATGCAATTCACACCCGTATCGGGGATAGTTGCGTTGGCGCAAAGGTGGATGGCATTCGGGTGCCTTTATGGACGCGTCTAAAAAACGGGCAATCCGTAATAATTACCACGGCCCAGGGCCAGCGTCCGCAGGCAACCTGGATTGATATTGCTGTTACGGGGCGGGCCAAATCATCGATTCGGCGCTCGCTGCGCAGTGAGGACCGGCAGCGGTTTGTAAAACTGGGCTTTGAGCTGGCCCGCGTTGCCTTTGAACATATTGGCCGAAAGGTAACAGACAAAGCATTGGCCACTGCGGCTAAAAACATGGGCTTTCCCGATATGGACGAGCTATTGGCGCGTCTTGGCAGTGCCGAGATAAACGCGCGGGCAATGATCGAGACATTATACCCCGAACTGATCACCAGCCCGGGTGATGAGATCGCTCCGTCACATGCTATCGTCGGTCTTGGGAAGGACCAGGAATTTGAACGCGCGGCTTGC
>CAYYXZ010000259.1:0-2456 GCA_964475715.1 uncultured Marinosulfonomonas sp.
CACCATGTCCACGGGTGGGTTTTCAACCCGCGATGCCTCGTTTGAGGCCTTCTCAGCCGGCTCTGAATACGTGGCAGCCGTGTTTATGATTTTGGCCAGCCTGCCGTTTGTGCGCTATGTGCAAATGGTCGGCGGCGCGTCGCGGCCGTTCTTTACAGACAGCCAGATCCGCAGCTTTCTTATGGTGCTTCTGGCGTTAATCCTGCTGATCACAGCTTACCGTTTTATCACCGAAGGCGGCGCAATCGAGCCGATATTTCGCCAGGCGCTTTTTAATGTAACCTCGATCGTCACCGGCACCGGTTATACCAGCGCCGATTACCAGCTTTGGGGTCCGTTTGCGGTGATACTGTTCTTTTTCGTCGGGCTGATTGGTGGCTGCGCTGGCTCGACCTCGTGCTCGATAAAAGTATTCCGGTTTCAGCTGCTATTTTCGGCAATCAGGGCCCAAATTCGCAAAATCCATTCGCCCCACGGCATATTCAGCATCCGCTACGAGGGCAGATCGGTTAGCCAAGACGTGATTTCCTCGGTGATGTCGTTCTTTGTGGTATTTATTGTCAGCATTGCGGTGCTGGCGATATTGCTCAGTGCAACGGGGCTGGATTTTGTCACCTCGGTTTCTGGCGCGGCCACCGCGATCGGAAATATCGGCCCCGGTTTGGGCGATGTGATCGGGCCGTCAGGTAATTTCGCCAGCTTGAACGACACTGCCAAATGGCTGCTGGCGGCGGGAATGTTGATTGGACGGCTGGAGCTTATGGTGGTTTATATAATTTTGACAATAAAATTCTGGAAAGGATAAACGATGGGCAAACAGCCATTGGGTGTAAATATTTCGCGCATGTTAAAGGAGCGCGATGTTAAGGTGATTTTCGGGATTCCCGGGGTGCATAATCTTGAGCTTTACCGCGGCATCCAAGATGCAGGTATCACCCATATTCTGGCGCGTCACGAGCAGGGCGCGGGGTTTATGGCCGATGGTTATGCGCGCGCTACCGGTAAGCCGGGCGTGGCTTATGTGATCTCGGGGCCTGGGGTTTGCAACATCATGACACCGATGGGGCAGGCTTATTCCGACAGCGTTTCGATGCTGGTGATTTCGTCTTGTCTGGAACGAAAAGACCACGCGATGGGCCGTGGCCGTTTGCACGAAATGAAAGATCAGCAGGCTGCGGCCGCTACGGTTTGTGACTGGTCCGTGACCGCCCCCGACGCGCCTGGGGCGTACCGTTTGATCGACAAGGCATTCACCGAATTTTCTGCCTGCCGGCCTCGCCCAAAACACATTCAAGTGCCAATCGACGTGCTGGGTGCTGCGTCCGACACCCCGCCCGACGCACCGATGTTTCCCGCCAAACCCGTTGCGCGCCCCGAAGATATTGCGGCTGCGGCCGAATGGCTGCTGGGCGCGCATCGTCCGATGTTTATTTTTGGCGGCGGGGCTGTTTCGGGCTTTGAGGTTGCGCGAAAACTGGTGCGTCTAAGTCGCGCGGCCACCATGTGCAGCTTTGCCGGACGTGGTATTATTGCGCCGGATTATCCGCTGAATTACGGTGCTTGTCCGGCGCGCGTTGGCAGCGCGGATGAGCTGGCCAAGGCCGATTTGCTGATTTGCATCGGCACTGAGCTGGCCGAAACCGACTGGCGGCGCGACGATCTGGGCTATGATGCCCCGATGATCCGGGTTGATATCGACGCGCATTCTTTGGCCGATGATCATCCTTGCGCCTTGCCGATTATGAGCGATGCGGCGGTGTTCATGCAGGATCTGTGTGATTTGATCGAGGGCCATAACGTGACCACAGACTGGAGCGCGACCGAGGTTGCCACAGCAAAGGCGGATTTTTACGCCGATGCGGATGCAACACGGCCCGGCCCGGCCCGGTTTTTCAAAGCCATCCAAGACGCTTTGCCAAAGGGCACCATGTTCTTTTCCGACATGACGCAATTTGCTTATGTGGCCAAAGAATTATACCCGCTGGACCGCCCCGGTTTGTGGCATCACCCCTACGGTTTTGGCACGTTGGGCTATGGTTTGCCGGCGGCGATTGGTGGCAAAATCGGCCGACCGGGCACGCCTGTTGTGGCAATCGCGGGTGATTACGGGTTTCAATACACCGTGCAGGAATTGGGCGTGGCGGTTGAATTGGGCCTGAATTTGCCGATCATCCTGTGGGACAATTCGGAATTGGGCGAAATCAAAGACAGCATGGCGCGCAGTGAAATTGGACCCATTGCCGTGGCGGCCCATAACCCCGATTTCTGCGCCTTGGCGCGGGCCTACGGGGCTTACGCCTGCGCGCCGAAATCGCTGGCAGAATTGCAACAGGCGCTGAAAGATGCGCTAAAGGCGGACGGGCCGACATTGATCAGGGTAAGGCCTGAAATCAGCGGCTGAGGCTAGGGCGTAGACCCATAAATCCTGCGCCTCTGGTTTGGCAGATTTTGCTTGT
>CAYYXZ010000260.1:0-2451 GCA_964475715.1 uncultured Marinosulfonomonas sp.
ATTTACAGGCTAAACGCGACAGTCATATCGTGATTACCACCATCATGTTCAACTATATCGGGGCCGCCCTGATCGGTTTTTTGCTGAACGGTGTTATGAAAAGCCCCCACACCCAAAACGCCGAAACCTTGCCGTTTTTCCAAGGCACACATCTGCCCACATTGCATGATATGTTGGCCCCGCTGGGCATTGAGTTTTCCAAACATGCCCCGGCCAATGTCAGTCTGTTTCTGGCCCTATTTTGCGCATTTGGGGTTTGGTTTTTACTGTGGCGCACGCGGCTGGGTTATGCCATTCGCGCCTTTGGCCACAGCCCCGATGCGGCCCAATATGCCGGTATTTCGGCGGTAAAAATCACCATGATTGCCATGATGATATCGGGTGCTTTGGCCGGAATGCTGGCAATTAACGCGGTGATGGGGCAACAGGAACGCCTGACGCAGGGCTTTGTTGAAGGTGCCGGTTTTGTCGGCATCGCCGTTGCGCTGATGGGGCGCAATCATCCGGTTGGAATTATCATCGCGGCGCTGTTGTTTGGCATGCTGGCACAGGGCGGATTTGAGCTGCTTTTTGATATGCCCGGCATCAGCAAAGAAGTGGTGCTGGTTATTCAGGGCATGATTATCCTGTTCACCGGCGCGCTGGATTACATGGTGCGCGGGCCGGTCGAGCGCATGTTTATTCGCGCCCGAGCCAGAACCCAAGCCCGAGCAGGAGCCGCCTGATGGATTTTGCACAAGTATTTTTACAGTTTATCGTGACGCTGGATATGACAATCCGTTTGTCGGTGGTGTTGCTGCTGGCCTGTTTGGCCGGGCTTTATTCGGAACGGGCCGGTATTTTTGACATCGGGCTTGAGGGAAAGCTGCTGATTTCGGCGTTCTTTTCGGCTGCCGTTTCGTTTGAAACCGGCAATGTCTGGCTGGGGGTTTTGGCCGGAATTGCGGCCTCTATGTTCTTTTCGCTTATTCACGGCATTGCCTCGATTACTTACCGCGGTAATCAGCTGATTGCCGGTGTTGCGCTTAATTTTCTGGCCTCGGGTTTGACGATTGTCATCGGCCATGGCTGGTTCAACAAAGGTGGCCAAACACCGGCGCTGTCGGGCAATGCGCGGTTTCAGGAAATCACCCTGCCATTTGCCGATGCCTTGCGTGATGTGCCGCTTTTGGGGCCGATTTATGCCGATGTGATTTCGGGCCAGAAACCGCTGGTTTATGTGGCCATGCTGCTTGTGCCGCTGACGTGGTGGATTCTGTTTCGCACTCGTTTTGGCTTGCGGCTTCGGGCCGTGGGTGAGAATCCGGCCTCGGTTGATACGGCCGGTGTTTCGGTGGTTCGGTATCGTTACGCGGCCGTGATGATCGCCGGCGTGTTATGTGGTCTTGGCGGCGCGTATCTGGCCACATCCCAAGCCGCTGGATTTGGGCGCGAAATGTCGGCAGGAAGCGGGTTTATCGCGTTGGCGGCTTTGATTTTTGCAAAATGGCGGCCTTGGTATGCGCTGATGGCCTGTTTGCTGTTTGGTCTGCTTGAGGCGATCAGCAATCTTTACCCCACCATTAACGTCTTTGATCTGTTTGAAATTCCGGTGCAGTTTACTCAGGCGCTGCCATATATTTTAACCGTGGTTATTCTGGCGGGCTTTGTCGGCAAGGCGGTTCCGCCGCGCGCCGGGGGCGAGCCATACGTAAAAGAGCGCTAAATTAACCATTAGCCGCTACAAAATCTGTTCGGCCTATTGTCTGAAAGGGTTAATCTGGATTAGGAAGCGGCTATGCAGATTTATCTTCCTATTGCCGAGGTCTCGGTAAACGCGTTTTTACTGCTTGGACTTGGCGGTATTGTCGGGGTTTTATCCGGCATGTTTGGCGTGGGCGGCGGGTTTTTGATGACGCCGCTGCTGTTTTTTATCGGCATCCCGCCGGCCGTGGCCGTGGCGACCGAGGCAAACCAGATTGTGGCCTCGTCATTTTCCGGCGTTCTGGCACATTTCAAACGAAAGACGGTGGATCTCAGGATGGGCACCGTGCTGCTGGTTGGCGGCTTGATCGGGGCATTTTTTGGTATTCAGCTGTTTAATATGCTTAAAAGCATGGGGCAGGTCGATCTGCTGGTGAAACTTAGTTATGTGATTTTTCTAGGTATCATCGGCTCTTTGATGTTTGTCGAAAGCCTGAACGCGATCCGGCGCGCAAAAAAAACCGGAACGGCCGCGAAACGGCGCAAACATAACTGGATCCATGCGCTGCCATTCAAGATGAAATTTCGCACCTCGGGGCTTTATATTTCGGTGATCCCGCCGTTTGTGATCGGGATATTTGTTGGTGTGCTGGCCGCGATCATGGGGGTTGGCGGCGGTTTTGTGATGGTGCCGGCAATGATTTATTTGCTGGGAATGCCGACCAAAGTGGTGATCGGAACCTCGTTGTTCCAGATCATTTTTGTCAC
>CAYYXZ010000261.1:0-2447 GCA_964475715.1 uncultured Marinosulfonomonas sp.
TTAAACCGCGTGGTGGTGTGGGCATGGCTGGCTCCTTAAAGGGTTTGGTTATTTCCTGCGCATTATAGAATGCGGTGCCCCGAACTGGCCAGATGCCTGCGCCAGATAGGTCCAGGGTTCTGGATAAATTTACAAACCCGCAAAACCGTTCTGCCTGGCAGCCCTTTGGCAGAACAAAGCAAATAAAAAACGGCACCCCGAACCGGAGCGCCGTCTTTTAAATCTTAACAAATCAGCCGGAAGCTTAAGAAGCTTTGGTGATGAACGACACAGCGTCGCCGAATGTCTGGATGGTTTCGGCCGCATCATCGGGGATTTCAATGCCGAATTCTTCTTCAAAAGCCATAACCAGCTCAACGGTATCCAAACTGTCTGCGCCCAGATCATCGATGAACGAGGCTTTTTCAGCAACCTTGTCTTCTTCTACACCCAAGTGCTCGACAACAATTTTCTTAACGCGTTCTGCGATGTCGCTCATGTTATATTCCTTTTTCGTTTTGGCCTTACAGCCCGTTAGTTTACCCAAGGTCAACCCCAAGGTCCGCAGCCTGGTCCGCAGCCTGCGGGAAATACCGGTAGATGCAACACGCATCACCGGTCAAATCATCTCAAATCCACTCAATTCTGCGCCGCCTATAGCACATGATGACCTTAAGGCAAATGATTTCGGCCCGTAGTGTTGCTCCAAAATGTGGGGGGCTTGGGAAAAATTACAAAATAGCGCCCTTAAAGCATCGCCATCCCGCCATTTACATGCAGCGTGGCACCGGTGACATAAGCCGCCTCGTTCGAAGCCAGATACAGCACAGCAGCCGCGATTTCCGCAGGCATTCCCATGCGCCCGGCCGGAATTTGTTTGTTGATTGCCGTCTTTTGATCCTCATTTAACGCATCCGTCATCGGCGTGGCAATAAAACCGGGCGCAACCGCATTTACGGTAATCCCGCGGCTGGCAACCTCGTAGGCGATGCTTTTGCCCATGCCGATCATCCCGGCCTTGGCGGCGGCATAATTGGCCTGCCCCGGATTACCGGTGCTGCCAACGATGGATGAAATATTTACAATCCGCCCCCAACGCGCCTTCATCATCGGGCGCATCACAGCGCGGCACAGGCGCATGCTAGATGTCAGGTTAACATTCAGGACAGAATCCCATTCCTCATCCTTCATCCGCATGAACAGATTGTCGCGGGTGATACCGGCGTTGTTCACCAGAATATCCAAACCGCCCATGGCCGCGATCGCCTGCTTGGGCAGCGCATCAACGGCCGCACCATCCGATAAATCGCACGCCACAACATAGGCCCGATCGCCCAACTCTGCCGCCAAAGCCTGCAACGGATCAACCCGGGTGCCAGACAGCGCCACAACAGCACCCGCGCCGTGCAAAGCCTTGGCAATCGCGCCGCCAATGCCGCCAGATGCGCCGGTGATAAGTGCTTTTTTACCTTCAAGATTAAACATTTACGCCTCCCTCTTAACGTTTTGCAGCAACCAGAACATCATCCGGCGTGCCAATTGTTTTTGTTGCAATCGTTTTATCAATCCGCCGGATCATACCACACAGCGCCTTGCCCGCGCCGATTTCCCAGATTTCATCAACACCCTCAGCGGCCATAAAAATCACAGATTCACGCCAGCGCACCGAACCCGTCACCTGCTCCACCAACAGCTTGCGGATTTGCGCCGGATCGCTCACCGCAGCGGCCTTGACATTGGCCACCAAAGTCACCTTTGGCGCATGAATTTTTACATCCTCCAGCGCGGCCTGCATCACCTCGGCCGCCGGCTGCATCAAGGCACAATGAAACGGGGCCGAAACCGGCAACATCACCGCCCGGCGCGCACCGCGCTGCTTGGCAATTTCACAAGCCCGCTCAACCGCGGCCCTGTGGCCCGAAACCACAACCTGACCCGGATCATTATCATTGGCCGCCTGACAAACCTCGCCCTGTGCGGCCTCGCTGGCCAGCTCTTGAACAGTGGCAAAATCCAGCCCCAACAGGGCCGCCATCGCACCAACACCCACCGGAACCGCCTTTTGCATCGCGGCGCCGCGAATGCGCAACAGGCGCGCCGTGTCGGCCACCGAAATCGCGCCGGACGCCGCCAGAGCCGAATATTCGCCCAACGAATGACCCGCCACAAATGCCGCATCCGTGATTAAAACACCTTCGCTTTCCAGCGCCCGCATCGCGGCCAGAGACGTTGCCATCAAAGCCGGTTGCGCGTTGGCCGTCAGGGTCAGCTGATCGGCCTCGCCCTCCCAGATCAAGGCGCTCAGCTTTTCGCCCAAAGCCTCGTCGACCTCGTCAAACACATCGCGCGCGGCTTTATAGCCTTGCGCCAAATCGCGCCCCATGCCGATGGTCTGCGCACCTTGGCCCGGAAATACAAATGCTCGCCCCATTGGCCGCTCCTTTTTCGGTTTTGAATACCGCAAGATA
>CAYYXZ010000262.1:0-2411 GCA_964475715.1 uncultured Marinosulfonomonas sp.
CAGTTCAGTTTCCAGAAATCGCTCAAATGCGTCCAGATTAACAGCCTCGAATTGTCCGAAACCCTGCATCCAGATCAACGCATCACGCATTGCGTCCGGCTCCAGTTTGCACCATTTTACCCGCCCGCGTTTTTCCTGACTGATCAAGCCCGCGCGGGTCAAAATCATCAGGTGTTTGGAAATTGCCGCCAAAGACATCTCGAACGGTTCGGCCACATCGGTCACGGCCATGTCATCCTCTAGCAGCATCGCAAGGATTGCGCGGCGTGTGGCGTCGCCAAGCGCCGCGAATGTGCTGTCCAAAGTGGTTTTCATGGCTACTGGGTAAACACAGGCCGCACAATGGTCAACCGTTTGGTTGAATGTCTGGAATGTTGAAAAGCCTGCGCAGAGGGCTGGATTTTGTTTGCCCGTTATAAAATCCAATCAAAAATATCACGTAAAAATAAGGGGTTACGTCATGCCCGGCATTGCATGTTCCAGCTTGACTCACAGCTCTGTTATTCAGTAGGTTCTGCCAAACTGCCGAGGAGGCTTTTGCCATGTCCGATGCACCCGATCCAGAGTCGCTGAAGCGGCTTGAAGAGCGGATTAATGCGGTCAAAAAGTCGCAAAAGCCGGAACCGAAGCAGGAAACAAGTGTCACCCAGGCGCATCATGCGTGGCGGATGATGATTGATTTGATTGTCGGGACGGGTCTCGGCGCAGCGATTGGATACGGGCTGGATGCGCTGTTTGGCACCATGCCCTGGATTTTGGTGCTGTTTACATTATTGGGGTTCGCGGCCGGAGTAAATCTTATGCTCAAAACGGCCAAAGAACTAGAGAAAAAAACCGCGGCGCAAACGGCCGCAACTGACGGGGAAAACTGAACATGGCAGCAGAATCGCAAGCCGAGGGTGTGCAATTCAAACCCATGGAGCAATTCACGGTCGAACCTTTGTTCGGCGGTGATCTTCACTGGTATACATTGACAAATTCAACCCTATGGTTGGGTGTGGCTATTCTTGCCGTCATAATGCTGCTGGTGATGGGCACACGTCGACGCGCGATTATCCCGACCCGCACCCAGTCAATTGTCGAGTTGCTATATGGCTTTGTTCATTCAATGGTCGAAGATGTCGCTGGCAAGGATGCGCTAAGATACTTCCCGTATATAATGACACTGTTCATCTTCATTCTGTTTTCAAACCTTTTGGCTTTGATCCCGATGAGCTTTTCGCCCACATCGCAGATTGCTGTGACGGTTACTTTAGCCTTGTTGGTATTTTTTGGCGTAACCTTTATCGGTTTCTACAAAAACGGTGTGAAATTTCTGGGCCTGTTCTGGGTTTCATCGGCACCGCTGGTTTTGCGCCCCGTGCTGGCCGTGGTCGAACTGATCTCCTATTTTGCCCGACCGGTCAGCCACTCTGTTCGTTTGGCTGGCGTCTTGTTGGCGGGCCACGCGGTTCTTAAAGTATTTGCCACCTTTGCGGGAATGGGAATATTGATCGCGCCGCTGTCGTTTGCCGGGGTTATGGGCATACTCGCACTGGAAATTCTGGTTTCCGCCATTCAGGCTTACGTTTTCACTATTCTGACCTGTGTTTATCTAAAGGATGCGCTGCACCCGTCACACTAGTCAGACCCGAATCTCAACTAAATCAACTAAATTTCTAATGTAAGGAAAACACACTATGGAAAATGAACTCGCACAATTCGGAAAATTTATCGCTGCCGGGCTTGCAACATTCGGCATCGGAGCCGCAGCTATTGCTGTTGGTACAATCGTTTCCAGCTACCTGACTGGCGCATTGCGCAACCCTTCGGCTGCAGCCAGCCAAACGCCCATGCTGTTTGTTGGCATCGCATTTGCCGAGGCTCTGGGCATTTTTGCCTTCCTCGTCGCTCTTCTGCTATTGTTTGCTGCCTAAAAACCTTAGAACCAATCCTTACGACCGGTGTGCCCATTAAGCTGGGCACACCGATGTAAACCCAAGGTTCCCCGGAGGACGACATGGCAACAGACGCAACAGAAATCGCGGGCCAGGCAGCCAAAACAGGTATGCCGCAGCTGGATATAAGCACATTTCCAAACCAGATATTCTGGTTGATGATCACGCTTGTCGTGATTTATTTTATTTTGTCCCGGGTGGTTTTACCGCGCGTTGACTCGGTTTTATCGGAACGCCAGGGGACAATAACGCATGACATTGCTGCCGCTGATGACCTAAAGAAAAAAGCGCTTGAAGCCGAAGAAGTTTATAAGAAAGCCTTGCAGGATGCGCGAGCAGAATCGCAAAAAATTTCGGCTAAAACAACTGCTGAAATTCAGGCGGATCTGGATATAGCTATCCAGAAAGCCGACGCTGAAATTGCCGCCAGAACGGCCGAGGCCGAGGTTGCCATTGCCGAAATCCGCAAAAGTT
>CAYYXZ010000263.1:0-2371 GCA_964475715.1 uncultured Marinosulfonomonas sp.
CGCCATGGCTATTTTAGGCGCGATGGAGGTTGCCCAAAACGGTGATCTGGCCAATTGGATGATTCCGGGCAAGCTGGTCAAGGGCATGGGGGGCGCGATGGATCTGGTGGCCGGTGTTGGCCGCGTGGTCGTGGTGATGGATCACACGAATAAACACGGCGACAGCAAAATCCTGCAAGAATGCTCGCTGCCATTGACCGGCAAGGGCGTTGTGGACCGCATTATCACCAATCTGGGCGTGCTGGATGTGGTTGAAGGCGGGCTAAAAGTGATCGAGCTGGCCCCGGATGTCACCCCGCAACAAATGGCAGAGGCAACACAGGCCAGATTGGTTTAGGGCGTAGGCCTAGTTGTTTTGGCCAATCCGCGCACCGCAAAAACACAGCCATCCGTGACCAGTTCGGGCGGGGTCAGGCACAAACCGCGCGCAACCGTCCAGGCCGCCAGAACTTTGGGCACATAAGCCCGGGTTTCGGCAAAAGGCGGCACTCCGGCGTGTTTTATCACCGCATTTTCGCCCGCATTATAAGCGGCCAGAACCATCACCGGATCGCTTTGAAATTTGTTCATCAGCCAATCCAGATAAGCCACACCGCCTTTGATGTTTTGCGCCGCATTGGTTTTGTCTGTCACCCCAAAGCGCGCGGCCGTGGCGGGCATCAATTGCATCAACCCCGTTGCCCCCGCCGTGCTGACCGCCGTTTTGTTGCCCGATGATTCAATGGCAATTAGGGCCAACACAAGCGCTGGCGATACTTTGGTGCCAACCGTTGCCTTTAATATTTCAACCCCGTGCTGCGCCGCAATATCCTGCAAATGTTGCAAACGCGGCTTTGGCACAGCTTTGCCGGCCGGGGCTTTGTTAAGAAATGCAACCGCACCGGCAAGCCGACCGGGGCCTGAATCTGCAAGCTTTGGCGAAACACCCTGCCAATACCAATCCAAAGCGCGCACGCCACGCGCAGGATCAGGTGCGGTTTTGGCGGGGGCGGTTTTGGCGGCAGGATCAATCTGAACTTTAATGCGGCTGGTTGCGCCTTTGTTTGGCAGCCCGATCCGTTTAAAAGTAAAATCAGGGGAAGGCGTTGACGTTTGGGCCAGTGTTTGGGGCGCAAAGCCAAGTGCTGCAATTACCGATATAGTTACCAAGCGCCGCGTCATACCGGTATCTGCCCTGCCTTGATGTTGTTTCTTTTATTATATGTCGCAAATAAACTGGTCTATTGCCAGTATTTTACGCGTCAATCGGGGGAAATCGGCCTGATTATGTAAAGATATTGCGGGCAATAATACTAAAAAGTGAATTAATAAAAAAGATTATACTTTTATTATTGAGCCTTATCAATGGGTTACAAAAAAGATTCCGTATATTTAACAACTACTTAATTTCGTACGATCTTCGCCAAATTCCTGCCCCAATCAAAGGGCTATATATGTTCATCCCAAGACGGCAACGAGGGTCAAACAAGAGGCCGACCCGCTAAACGCTGCCAAGGATGTGAAACTGAGAAAACGTAAACAAACTTTAAAGGACTAATAAAATGACAAACATGATCAAAAACTTCGTAAATGACGAATCCGGTGCTGTAACTGTAGATTGGGTTGTTCTGACAGCCGCAATCGTTGGTCTGGGCATCGCCGTTATTGCTTCTGTAAGCACCGGTGTTACCGACCTCGGCACCGACATCCAAACATCATTGTCAGGCGCAAATGTTGCCGAGCTGGGCACGCTGGGTGGTGGTGCTGACTAAGTTAAAACAAACATAGCTGGCTGTTGCCGCAATGTTGCAAACCGCACCCCGAAACGGGTGCGGTTTTTTTTATTGTAAAAAACGCACCGATCAGAAAACCCATTTCATCACATTCTTTCCTTATTTCAAACGCAGTTCCCGTCCATATTTAGAACAGGACATCACCTGAAACTGCCATGAAAGATATAAACCAATGTTTAAAACAATAAACCACTTTATCACCGATGAAACCGGTGCTGTAACCGTTGACTGGGTTGTTCTAACAGCTGCAATCATCACGCTGAGCCTGACTGTTTTTCTTATTGTGGCTGCGGGTGCCAACGATGCCGGCGCCACTATTTCCACGGCAATGGCTGAAATTGACACGTCTGTGGACCCTTAGCATCAGAACCTATTAGCCCTTCGACTTTAGCCAAATCTATTGAACATATCGTCAACCTCGCTCGGGTAACGCTTGAAATACGGCTTGATGGTGGTTATTTTCTCTGTGGAAATCGCTCACTTCCCATGGTATATTTTACAAACTTCGGTATTATTATACGCATCGCATTTCGATAAAGCAGGCAAAACCACCCAATGCAGCACCGCATCCTATTTGTAACCGGCACCCGGGCTGATTT
>CAYYXZ010000264.1:0-2369 GCA_964475715.1 uncultured Marinosulfonomonas sp.
AGCTTAGCGAAATAACAAAACGGGAACCTGACAGGATTGCACCATCGAGGTGGTTGTTGATCCGATAATCAGGTTCCTGATCCGCGAATGGCCATAAGCGCCCATTACCAGCACATCAATATTGTCATCCCTTAAGCGCTGGCAAATCACCGCTTCGGGCTGGCCTTGGGCAATGATCGCTTCCACATCATAACCCGCCGTGCGCAATTGGGCCGCTGCCCCTTCAAGGCTACGTTTTACAGCAAGTTTTTCATCACCAACGGTCAACAAAACGCATTTCAAACCCGCGAAAACCTTGCTTTTTCCAATGTGATCTACGGCTTTAATTGCCGAT
Source organism: uncultured Marinosulfonomonas sp. (assembly GCA_964475715.1). Lineage (GTDB taxonomy): Bacteria > Pseudomonadota > Alphaproteobacteria > Rhodobacterales > Rhodobacteraceae > Profundibacter. The sequence continues at coordinate 335 of CAYYXZ010000264.1, forward strand.
TTTCCACCATCAAAGGCAATCATAAATCGCTCAACTTTTTGAAAGGCCCGCGAGGTCACCAGAATTGGTTTTTTACAGGCGCGCACCACACGTTCCAGATTGCTGCCCAGATGCTGTTTGGCAAAATCGGCCGCTTCGCCCCGCTTGCCGATAACCACCAGATCAGCGTCTGCTTCGGCCGCCAGCAGCTCTGTCACCAGATCGCCGTTGCGCAAACGGGTGGTGACATTTTTCACGCCGCCATCTGTTAGCCGCGTTTGGGCATCCTCCAAAATGGCGCGCCCGCGTTTGGCCGCAAGCCGCGCGGTTTGAGCGTCCAGATCGGCCAGCTCCTCCATCAATTTAGAGCGCGCACCAAGGCCGATGTTGCCCGAAAGATTTGATTGCGCGGCCTCGTTGCGGCCTAAAATATGCAGTACCTCGACAGAGGATCCTTTGCGCACGGCAATCCATGCCGCGTGGTCGCAAACGCTTTGCGAATAGATTGATCCGTCCACCAGTGCGATAATTTTTGACATATTTCAGTGCCCCATCAAGCGTTCGATTGCATCAGGTTTATCATGGATTGCCAGCCTGTCCACGATGGTTTCGCTGGCTTTGTTCATGCCCCGAATTTCAACCTCGGCCCCTTCGCGGCGAAATTTTGCCACCACCATATCCAGCGCCTGCACCGATGAAATATCCCAAATATGGGCTTGGGTAACGTCAATTACGATGCGCTCCAGAACTTCGTGAAAATCAAATGCAGCGGTAAAATCGGGGGCCGAGGCAAAGAAAAACTGACCTTTGATGGTATAAACACGTTCGCCGCCATCTTTGGATAACTCTGAATTTACGCGGAAAACCTGGGAAATTTTAGCGGCAAAGAAAATACCCGAAAGCAACACGCCGGTCAGCACGCCGTAAGCCAAATTATGGGTCATAACCGTAACGGCCACAGTTGCGAGCATCACGATTGAAGATGATCGCGGATGATCGCGCAAGTCGCGCAAGGATGACCAGCTAAAGGTGCCGATCGAAACCATGATCATAATCGCCACCAGCGCCGGCATCGGGATTTGCTTGACCCAATCGCCCAGAACCACGATCAAAAACAGCAAAAACACGCCCGCCGCAAATGTGGATAACCGCCCGCGACCGCCAGATTTTACGTTGATCATCGACTGACCAATCATCGCGCAACCCGCCATGCCGCCAATGAAACCGGTGCAGGTGTTGGCAATGCCTTGGCCCACACATTCACGGTTTTTGTCAGATTCAGTGTCGGTCAGATCATCCACGATGGTGGCTGTCATCATGCTTTCGAGCAGCCCAACCACGGCGACACCGAGCGATATCGGAAAGATGATTTTCAGGGTTTCAAAATTTAGCGGAATATCAGGCAGCAGAAAAATCGGCAGGGTATCGGGCAAATCACCCATATCCTCGACCGCGCGCACATCAAGCCCGAAATACATCGTCAGCCCCGTCAGCACGACAATCGTGACCAACGGCGAAGGAATGGCCGTGGTGATGTAGGGAAACAGGTAGATAATCGCCAAACCACCGGCCACCATCACATAAGTCAGCCAATTCGCTCCGATTAGTTCGGGCAACTGCGCCATGAAAATCAGGATTGCCAGCGCGTTGAGAAACCCCGTGATCACCGAGCGCGAAACAAAGCGCATCAGATCGCCCAGCTTCAACAGCCCCGCGCCGATTTGCAACAGCCCCGCCAACACGGTTGCCGCCAGTAAATATTGCAAGCCGTGGTCTTTGACCAAAGTCACCATCAGCACCGCCGTTGCCGCCGTTGCCGCCGAGATCATCCCCGGTCGCCCGCCAACCATCGCGGTGATAACGGCGATTGAAAATGATGCATAAAGCCCCACTTTCGGGTCAACGCCCGCGATAATCGAGAAGGCAATTGCTTCGGGGATCAAGGCCAGCGCAACCACAAGACCAGCCAGAAGATCAGCACGGATATTGCCCAGCCAGTCACGGCGCAAGGTGGTCAGAAAATCGGTTTTCACAGGGTATCTCCGGTGGCAATAAC
>CAYYXZ010000265.1:0-2308 GCA_964475715.1 uncultured Marinosulfonomonas sp.
CGGTCTCCCGCCTACACACTTTCCAGGCGTGCGCCTTCGACCACTCGGCCACCTGTCCGTTGGCTGGCTTTTAGCCCGACTGCATCCAAATATGCAATAGCCTAAATCCGTCTCTTTTTCATATACATCGAACCGGCTTTAAATATGCGACAAAATCTGGAGTATCTCGATAACAATAACCACAATCCATGCAAAAATGGCAATACCCGTGGCCGCCGCAGCGACATCTTTGATCATGCCGATCTTTTCATCAAATTCGGGCTGAATATAATCGCACAGGGATTCAATCGCGGTGTTTAACAGCTCGGCCGTTAGCATCACGCCGGTGGCAAGCACAAGTATCGAAACATCCAGCGAGGTGTTAAAAATCAAAACCGGCACCAGAACAATCAGCGACAGGATGATTTTATAAAGCACGCTGAAATCATTAATCGCCGCAAAACGCAAACCCGACATGATAACCTTGAATTTACGCAAAGGTTTATAGGGCCGCTTGTCCGGTCCTGAAAATTTATTTGGCGGCATCAAAATACCCCTGACTGTACGAAATATACTACGCTCCACCCCCATAAAATAGCAACAATTATTCCAGCTAGCACATCACTGGGAAAATGCACCAGCAGATATAATCTGGAAACAGCCACACCTGATGCGATCGCAATAAACAGCCATATGATTAAATATTCGCCACCGAATCCCAGATTATACTGCACTAACCACAACATAATTACAAAACTGAAGGCCTGGGTCGTGTGGGCGCTGGGAAATGCAGGGTCGGGGGGCATTTGCTCTTTTATGCAGTCATGTACTGGTCGTTTACGGTTTATCAAGTATTTAATGCTGTATGTTGTCATAACTGCGCCAAAAAACCCGAAAACAAACAAACCGGACTGAGTATAGTATCCGAAATTCAACAGCCCTAAAGCCACCATAGCCGATGCCGGCACCAGCACCCAAAGGGATCCAAGCCAGGTCCAGACTGCAAAAAACTGGTCCAGCCTCCGGGTTTGACGGCCGGAAAACCAATCCAGCACCTTGCGATCCAGTTTGTTGAACCGACCACCTTGAACCAGAATTGTGATAAACATCAACAAAACCAGCATGATAATGACTAACACCAACAGCGCGTGCTCAAATACCAGCAGTTTGTAAACCGTCATTGCATTCATAACATAACCCAACTGAAAATTGCCTTAACCGTTATCTTTTTCATTTGCATGCAACGCTTCGGGGTTGCGCAGCCACAGATCACGCTGGGCAAACGGGATTTCGATACCTTCTTCTGCAAACACCCGAGCAATTTCGTGGTTCATATCGGAATTCACGCTCAGCTTCCAGTTCACGTCACGCAAAATCGCGCGGATTTCAAAATCCAGCGACGATTCACCAAAACCGCTAAACAAAATCAGCGGCGCAGGATTGGCCAAAACCATTGGGTGTGCCTGCGCGATTTTGCGCAATAAACCCTCGATGTGTTTGGTGTCGCTGCCATAAGCCACCCCGACCTTGACAATCACTCGCCCGATCGAATTGCCGCGGGTCCAGTTGGTGACAACGCCTGAAACAAAATCCGAATTGGGCACGATCACATCGGTGCGATCAAAGGTTTCGATGCGGGTCGAGCGCACCGAAATATCGCGCACAATGCCCATTTGGCCGCCAACCTCGATCCAGTCGCCTTGCGAAATTGGGCGCTCGATCAGCAGGATAATGCCGGCGACAAAGTTTGAAACGATGTTTTGCAAGCCAAAACCGATGCCAACCGACAAGGCCCCTGCCACAATCGCCAATGATGACAGATCAATGCCAGCGCTGGAAATGGCCACCAAAGCCGCCAAAAAAATCCCGATATAACCGATGCCCGAAGTGATTGCGTTTCGCCCGCCCAAATCCAGCTTGGTTTTTGGCAAAACCGTGTTGCGCAGGGTGCCCTGAAGCAGGCGCGTCAGCATGTAGCCAATGGCAAAAATTATGGCAAATGTCATAAATATCGCAGGTGAAATCCGCGCATCACCCAGCGGAACGCCCTCTTGAAAACGGGTCCAAAGTTCAGCCAAGTCGGTGGTTCTGGCGCCCCAGATCAGCGCGAAAAACGGGGCTGCACCCAGCACCAGCAGAAAATTGACCAACACCGGAACCAGCGCTTCGCGGGCGCGCTCGGCACTGCCGATCAGCAGTGCATAAATTTCCGTGGTCATGCGTTGCAAAACCATTAAAAACGCCACCAGGCCAAGCGACATGGCCATTGGAATGATAATCGACTGGGCCGCCTGAAAATAACCGATCGCCGCCAAAACCGGCCCGATAA
>CAYYXZ010000266.1:0-2297 GCA_964475715.1 uncultured Marinosulfonomonas sp.
ATTATACAATTTATCTTCTTGCCGACCAGCTGAGCGAAGCATATTTGCGCGTGTAAAATTCACCCATCAAGCCGATCATCAAAAAGACAATACCAAGGATCAGCGGATAGCTGATAGATGTGTAATTCGGGCTGTAGTTTAAAAAGGTGAAACCACGGGACTGATCAATGCTGTGAAATAACGGATTCCAATCAAATAATGCACGACGATCGGCAGGCAATGAGTTGGCCAGAAACATTTTCCCCGATGCAATCATATTCGCGCGGGAATAAATTGTTGAGATAATGTTAATAAACTCTGGCATCCAGGGTTTAGCCGCCAAAAGCATCATACCAATTGCTGCTCCGGTAAACCAGGCCAGCAAAAACATACCCATCGCAGCCACGGGTTGAAATATTTCTACGGGTGTAAATGCAACGTGATAGACAAATAAAACCACGGCCAGCGACAAGACTTGTATGTAAAGAGAACCCAGTGCTGCGGCGCTGATTGCAACCAATGTATTCATCGGCGCGTGCTTCATCATCGGCGAGGCCGGCCCTTCCGAGCTAATCACAGCCCCGAGCGCTTTGACGTGGGTTAAAAACAGAAAGATGCCGGTCATGATATAAAGCAGGAAATCACCCCTGACGGCCAAGGCCCTTAACCCCAAAATTGAAAACATGATGTAAAATGCCATCACAAATATCACGGTCTGCAAAATGTTCATAAACAGACCAACAAAGGCATTCCCATGGCTTTGCCGCACGCTACGCACCGTGGCATGGTAAATTAATTCCAGTAATCTAATGCCGGAGGAAAAGCTGTTTTGATTGGTTTTATGTTGAAACATAACCGCAAAATACCTGCTGATGACTGCTGTTCAAACCATTATCGCCTATTATTGCAAGGAATTCTTGCTGTTCCTTTACCAGAGCATCATAAAAGGATGGTGAAGATAATACAATAACTGTGCGCATGCAGTATAAATTCAGGAGATAAGCGTGAATTACAGCCAGATGAGCCGCGTTTTCAGGCGCCTTGCACTAGAGGCCGGTGACAAAATCATGGAAATATACGGGCGTGATGATTTTCAGGTCAAGACCAAATCAGACGACAGCCCTGTGACAATTGCTGACGAGGCCGCAGATGCCATTATTTCGGCCGGATTACGCAAGGAATTCCCGGATGTTGTGCTGATCACAGAAGAACAGGCCGAATCCCACAGCGTGAAAGCAAGCCGTTTTATCATTGTTGATCCATTGGATGGCACCAAGGAATTCATTAAAAGGCGCGGTGATTTCACGGTAAATATCGCTTATGTTGAAAACGGTGTCCCGGTTCGGGGTGTGGTTTATGCGCCTGCCCGCGGGCGGTTATTTTATACGGATGAAACGGGGAAATCTGTTGAAGAAACCGGCGCTTTTCCAAAGGATGCTGCTGGCCCTACCACACCGATTTCTGTTTCCAAACCGGACAATAACGCGCTGATGGTTGTGGCCTCGAAATCGCATCGGGATCAGGCAACCGAGGATTACATTAACAAATACCGCGTGCAGGATTCAAAAAGCGCTGGATCGTCATTGAAATTCTGTCTGGTTGCAACAGGCGAGGCCGACATCTACCCTCGCGTAGGGCGGACGATGGAGTGGGACACGGCGGCAGGCCACGCTGTTTTAGTGGGCGCTGGCGGATATGTTGTGCAGTTTGATGACCACAGCCCTTTGGTCTATGGCAAAGCGGATTATGCCAATCCGTTTTTCATTGCTTATGCCCCCGGAGTTGATTTAAAACCTGCTTGAATAATGCGCTGTAAAGAATATTTTGTCAGCGTTGGGATCATGTGCTTTTCAGGGCACAAAAGCTGAACTCTCCTTTGGAATGAATGAAAATAATTGAATATTATTGAGGAATTAATATTTTAAACGTTACCATGTAAAAATTGTGGCCTTTGCTTAAAAGGAGGCACAACAGTGAGTGTAAATAATGAAACGTAAAGTTACAAAAGCAATATTTCCCGTGGCCGGAATGGGAACACGGTTCTTACCCGCCACAAAATCCATCCCAAAAGAAATTATGACGCTGGTTGACAAGCCGTTGATTCAATATGCAATTGATGAAGCGCGCGCGGCCGGCATCAAAGAATTTATCTTTGTAACCTCGCGTGGCAAAGGCGCGCTTGAGGATTATTTTGATATTGCTCCAATGCTCGAGGCAAGTTTGCGCAAAGCGGGAAAAACCGAGTTGTTGGAGGTTCTCAAAGACACCAACATGGAAAGCGGTGCAATTGCCTATATTCGTCAACACAAGGCATTGGG
>CAYYXZ010000267.1:0-2293 GCA_964475715.1 uncultured Marinosulfonomonas sp.
GATCAAGGCCATGCGCGGCCCCAATCGCTTGGCGCAACGCGAACTGATCGGTTGATGGGTAGCGGTGCAGCTGATGCGACGCATCGCCAAATGCTTTTTGTGCGGCCTGACTTGGCCCAAACGGGTTTTCATTTGACGATAATTTAATAACCTCGGACACGCCAGCCACCACAGCTTTGCCACTGACGTAAAGATCAATATCCAAAATGCCTGGCTGCGGGGCGATTTCTGTGGCGATTTCTGTGGCGATTTCTGCGGCGATTTCTGCGGACATGACAAAACTCCTGTTGCTCAGGGTTTTATCCAAGCTTTGCGCGCATTGCCAGCCGCATTGCACACAGAATTTGTAACCGTTGCCAGCTTGCCGATTTTTCAGGGAAATGTGGCATTTGCGGCTTGTTTTCAGGCCGTTTTGCCAACGGTCAACAGAATACAACCGCCAATATTAACAATACAGTTTCTGACATAAAAAAACCGCCCCGGTTTCCCGACGCGGTTTTTTGAATTAATGCGAAAGAATTTAGTTTTTCGCGTAGAATTCCACCACCAGATTTGGCTCCATCATCACCGGATACGGCACATCGCCCAATGTTGGTGTGCGCACAAATGTCGCAACCATCTTTGAGTGGTCGGCATCGACATATTCCGGCACATCGCGTTCAGCCAATTGCGTGGCTTCAATGACAACAGCGATCTGTTTGGAGCGCTCGCGCACCTCGATCACATCACCTTCTTTTACGCGGTATGACGGGATGTTAACTTTTTTGCCGTTCACTGTTACGTGGCCGTGGTTTACAAATTGGCGGGCTGCAAAAACAGTTGCCACAAATTTGGCGCGGTACACAACAGCGTCCAGGCGCCGCTCGAGCAGGCCAATCAGGTTTTCACCAGTGTCGCCTTTAACACGCTCGGCTTCGCCATAAATGCGGCGGAATTGTTTCTCGGTCAGATCGCCGTAATAGCCTTTAAGCTTTTGCTTGGCGCGCAGCTGGATGCCGAAATCCGACAGTTTCTGCTTGCGGCGCTGGCCGTGCTGGCCGGGGCCATATTCGCGGCGATTTACGGGAGATTTGGGGCGGCCCCAAATATTTTCGCCCATGCGGCGATCAAGCTTGTGTTTGGCAGCGGTACGTTTCGTCACGGCTGTTTTCCTTCTCTATTTTAGTGCTTCCACATCTTATCCAAAAACCGGTTCCCAATTTTCGGGATGTGACAGCGAAAAGGGCGTTGTCCTCTCCCTCCCCGTTTTAGCGGTTCGGGCGACAGGCATCTTATTGCTAAGGCCATCAACACCAAATGAATGCCCCAGCCGGTGAGGGCTGGGAACTTGGTGCTTTTAGGGGCCTATCCGGGCAGAGTCAATGATGAATAACGCTATCGTATTTCAAAATTTCGGTCTCGGATGGCGACAGGTTGCGACGGGCGTAATCGCCATATATGTGCGGGTCCTGTTGCAACTCTGGACTAAGCTCGAACAAGCGGGCCCGTTGATCATAATCGATCGTATCCAGCATGGTATTTGCCGGATGAAAGCTTTCGGTTTCAACCCCGTTGGCCCAAACAATTTGATGGTCCGCAAGCATCAAGTGAATATATTGTGTTTCACGCAAATTGTAATCAACCAGCACGTTTTGGCCATCCACCAGATCCTTGGCCGCAACCAAAACTTCGCTGGTGTTGAATAATGCCGATGCTGCCGCCCCTTTGACCAGCAATCTGTGGTCAGGCGAAACCAGCAGATCTTCATCCGGCTCGCCCTTACAAAAGGTGCCGGCCTTGATCCGGATCGGGCGCAGATGCGGCATTGCGTGCAGACGCGCGCCCGTCATCCGGCGCTTGCCGATCCATAAAACCTCCTGCGCAGCATCGTCTTTGGTCTGAATTTTATCGCCCTCGACCAAATCCTGCACCAATCGCGCCCCGCTCGGAGTAAGAATTTTTGTGCCCCGCGTAAAACAGATAACACCGCCAGACAAAGCCCCGCCATGCGAATGCACCCGCCGCTCGACCGTGTTGCTGACCACCCACATATTGGTATCAACCGGCGGCATTTCATTTAGAAACATCAGCAATGGCACCGCGCCATTATCAAGTTCGATGATCGATACCGTAAATGTGCGCCGCCCGTCGGTAACGACAAAACCGTTATCCATGACCGGATCATTATCAACCGAAATTATGTTACAATCCTGCCGAGACTGCATCGCAACCCCAACCAACCGGCGCACGGTGCGTGCGGCCCGTTTTCGTAAGTCTGTCGTCCCGTTGGCCCCATCCAAAAGCAGTAGCTAAC
>CAYYXZ010000268.1:0-2287 GCA_964475715.1 uncultured Marinosulfonomonas sp.
CGATATTTCGCCGCAGGATTTCGCCGCGCTGTCGGCACCCCGACCCAGCCCCGAACCCAGCCCGACCCCGCAACAATCTGTGACGCCGCCAATTCCGGCACCTGCCGAAGACACCCCGCCGGAAATCATTGAAACGCCCGCCCCGATCAAGCCGCCTGACCCCGCGCCCCCCCAGCCGGTCCAGCCACCTGCGCCGGATAGCCCTGTGGTTTTGGCTCCGCCCGCAATCGAGGCATCGCCGCGCCCGTCGCAGCGCATCACCCCGACTCCGGTCGCCCCGCCGCCCCCCGATACCGAAGTGGCCGAGCAAACCACAGAGCAAATCACACCGGATGCCGAAGCCCCCCCGCCGGAAATGCCGCAAGAAGCCCCCAAACCGGCCACCGCGCCTGAAGAATCCAGTGACCGGATTGTGACCGAGGCCGATGCGCCGCCAGCATCCGCCCCCACATCGTCATCACGGCCCTCGTCGCGACCAAACCGCCCCGAGCCGCCCCAACAACCGGTGCAAACCGTGGATGTTCCTGTCACAAATACACAAGACGCGATTGCCGCCGCTTTGGCCGGTGTTCGGGCTGATGTTGGATCTGTGCAAAGCAATGTGCCTGTTGGCCCGCCTTTGACGGGTGGCCAAAAGGATGCGTTTTTGTTTGATGTCGGGCGCTGCTGGAATACCGGATCACTTTCGACCGAGGCGATGCAAAGCAAGGTTGTGGTGCGCTTTGAGCTAAGCCGCGAGGGCATGCCCGATCTTGGATCCATCCGGATGACGGGTTTTGAAGGCGGCACGCAGGCCGGTGCCCAGCAAGCCTATGAAACCGCGCGCCGCGCCATTATACGTTGTGGTGCGAATGGCTTTAATCTGCCGATTGAAAAATATGAGCAGTGGAAAATTATCAATATTACCTTTAACCCTGAGAATATGAGGTTGAAATGATCATGTTTCGTTTTTTGAACTTATTGCTGGCCGCTGTGCTGGTGCTGTCGGTTTTGCCGGGCAAGGCGATGGCCGAATTAAGCCTTGAAATCAGGGACGGGGTGATCGAGCCGATGCCGTTTGCGGTGCCCGATTTTGTGGCTGAAAATGCTGCGGCCCGCGAATACGCCGCCAAGCTTGCCCGCGTTGTGGCCGCCAATCTGACCGGCACGGGCCTGTTTCGTGAAATCCCCAAGGCTGCGTTTATTTCCACCGTGACCAATTTCAACAGCCCCGTGCAATATGCCGACTGGAAGGCGATCAACGCTCAGGCGCTGATTGTGGGTGCCGTGAATGTTGGGGCCGGCGGGCGTATGACGGTGAAATTCAGGCTGTTTGATGTGTTTTCCGGCCAGCAGCTGGGCGATGGTTTGCAATTTGGCGGCAGCACCACCAGCTGGCGGCGCATGGCCCATAAAGTGGCCGATGCCGCCTATAGCCGGATCACCGGCGAGGGGCCGTATTTTGACAGCCGCGTGGTGTTTGTTTCCGAAAGCGGGCCGAAAAATGACCGTCAAAAGCGGCTTGCGATTATGGATTATGACGGCGCCAATCTGAAGTTTCTGACCGATAGCCGCTCGCTGGTTCTGGCCCCGCGTTTTTCACCAACCGGAGATCGCGTGCTGTTTACCTCTTACGAAAGCGGATTTCCCAGAATTTATCTGCTGGATGTGGCGACGGTGGGGCGGCGCGCTTTGGCGACCCAGCCGGAAAGCATGACATTTGCACCACGCTTTTCGCCTGATGGTCAAACGGTGGTTTATTCGCTATCGGCTGGCGGCAATACCGATATTTACCGGATGAAAATTAACGGTGGAGTGCCGGTGCGCCTGACATCCTCGCCTGCGATTGACACCGCGCCCAGCTTTTCGCCCGACGGGCGCCAGATTGTGTTCGAGAGCGACAGATCCGGCAGTCCGCAGCTTTATATTATGTCGGCAAATGGCGGTGATGCGCGCCGGATCAGTTTTGGCACCGGGCGTTACGGCACGCCGGTCTGGTCGCCGCGTGGCGATTTGATTGCCTTTACCAAACAAAGCAAAGGGCGCTTTCATATCGGTGTGATGCGGCTGGATGGTCAGGGCGAGCGGCTGCTGACGGCGTCATTTCTGGACGAGGGGCCGACGTGGTCGCCCAATGGCCGCGTGATTATGTTTATGCGCGAAACACCGGGCGTGGATGGATCGGTTGCGCTTTATACGGTCGATATTACCGGGCGCAATTTACAGCGGCTTGAAACAGAGGACGGGGCGTCTGATCCGGCGTGGTCGCCTTTGTTGAAATAAACAGGGCCAAAAGCGCGTTCCCAAA
>CAYYXZ010000269.1:0-2286 GCA_964475715.1 uncultured Marinosulfonomonas sp.
GATGAAGTTAGCTGTGATATTGCAAGATCGGGACAATGACAATGTATAGTTGCGGGGCTTGGCGAATCCGGGTTAGTTTGACGCATGATTATTTCGCACGGGCGCAGATTTATCTTTGTTCATATCCCCAAAACCGGCGGCACCGCGCTGGCCATGGCGCTTGAGACGCGCGCGATGAAGGATGACATTTTGATCGGTGACACCCCCAAGGCTTTGCTGCGACGCAAGCGGCTAAAGGGGGCAAAGGTTTCGGGGCGTTTGTGGAAACATTCGCGGCTTGCCGATATTTACGGGCTGGTAACGCAAGATGAAATCGCGCAGTTTTTTACCTTTACGCTGGTGCGAAACCCTTGGGACAGGATGGTCAGTTATTATCACTGGTTGCGGGTGCAGAAATTTGATCACCCCGCAGTGGTGCTGGCTGCCAAGACCGATTTTAGCGGGTTTTTGAATGACGCGCAGACCAAGGCGGCGATGCGCACCGCACCTTATTGTCATTATATGCGCGATGCTACGGGGGCCGAGCAATGCGACCTTTATATAAGGTTAGAGCATCTGGCCGATGATCTGGCGCCGCTTGAAAAACATCTGGGGTTTTCGCTGTCTGATTTGCCTGTGGCCAATGCCTCGGATCGCGATGCCGATTATCGCGGCTATTATAATGACGCCGATGCCCGGTGTCTGGCGCAAATCTGTGCCGGGGATATCGCGCGATTTGGCTATTCATTCTGAGTGTTGAACCGCGAATCATAAAAACCCGACACCGCCTGTTTGGCCCGAATTTGGCCTGAATTTGGCAAGCATGGTTTACACCCTCTTAACGATTGTTACCGCGGCGTTCATGAAGAAGGCAGCATCATGGCAATTGCGCCGCGCTGCGAAACGCTGCCATATTTTTGCCTGATATATGACGAAAATACGGCAAATTTTGGGTGCCAATCTGGCACATCACCCAGTAGAAATTTTGGTGGTAGTTTCGCAACTTCCACAAATAATCAGGAGAATGACCATGCTGATCCAAACCCAAACCGCACCCCTGAAGGCCCAGAATTCGAATGCCGCAACATTGGCATTGTCCGGCTCCAGCCCCCAACCTGATGCCGGGCTAATCGCAGGCACGCTGGTTGAAACCGAAAACGGCTGGCAACCGATCGAGCTGTTGCGCGCGGGCCAATATGTGCAAACCTTTGACGGTGGCTTGCGGCAGGTGCGACAAATCGAGCGCTCTTATTACGGTGCGGCCCATGGCGGGTTTGCGATTGACGGTGTGGTTTTTATTCCGGGCGGTGCGCTGGGCAATTGCGATGATCTGTTTGCGATGCCTGAACAGTATTTGATGATTGAAAGCAGGTTGGCCGAAGAATTGCTGGGAACGCCAGTTGTCTTGCTGCCGGCCTCGGCATTTGTCGGGTTTTACGATGTGGAATGGCAGCATCCCCAAGGTGTAATCGAGGCCGTAACGCTGAGATTTGACCAAGAAGAATTGGTTTATGCGAACTCGGGTGTTTTGCTGCATTGCCCAAAGGATGCGGGCTCGGATTTCTTTACCGTGCTGGATCACTGGCGCGCAAAAGCGCTGCTGGGGCTGATGGGTTCCAATCCGTGGGCGCTGCAAGAAGCCATGCGTATAAATCAGGTAAACGATTCGAAAGAGAAAGCGGCTTAACCTTGCATCAATGCCGTTTTGGTGAGTGATTGATTTGAATTTTAAGCAAATATACCCATTGGAGTGAATCTTGAAACAATGACACATTATTTCCTAAAACGCGGCTCTATGCTGGCAAAGTAATCGCCCAGTTTAAGCCTGCTGTAACTGGAGAGCCGCCCGAGAACCTGCTCCGAGACATGAGGAAATACAATGTTTGGCTTTAAGAATTACGTCCTGGGGAGGACATTCAGAACCACCGAAACCACCGGCGCGTATGATGGAATGCGTCTGTCAGAGCCAACCGGCATGGCAAGTGGAATGATTTCGGGCACACGGGTTGCTACAAATATTGGCTGGCGTGCAGTCGAGTCAATTGCGCCGGGTGATTTGGCAATGAGTTTTGATGACGGCATGCAAGAGGTGCGTCGGATTAGCCGAAATGTGCTGTGGAGTTCGCCAAAAAACTGCCCCGCGCATTTATGGCCACTGGAAGTTGCGCAAAATGCATTGGGCAATAAAGAGATAATGCGCTTGCTGCCCGAGCAGGGTATTATGATCGAATCCGATGCCGCCGAAGAATGCTTGGGGGATCCGTTTGCATTGATCCCTGCGGGTGCGCTTGCTGGCTACCGTGGGAT
>CAYYXZ010000270.1:0-2285 GCA_964475715.1 uncultured Marinosulfonomonas sp.
CAAGCTTGGATTCCTTGCTTGGCCCAAACGCTCCGAAACCCTGATGGCTACGATTCTTTGGCAGAATTCGGCAGAATACTGGACCCATTTTCGAAGCTCAGACCCTACAAAAAAGTGTGTTTGAGACCGCCAGACACAGGACGGTAAAAACCAAAGGTGCCCTATCGCAAAAGGCCGCGAAACGGATGGTGTTTACGCTCATTCAGGCGGCTTCAAAAAATGGTTGCGCCTAAAAGGTAGAAATCAGTTGCCTAAACCCATCGAAGGCATCAAGTGCAACGACGTGGCCGATGCCAATGAAACCTGCGTCGCCTGAATGGACGCCGGACATCAGATCACCGTGCGCTTTGCTTTAAAAAGACCGGAGCCAAACCGTGACAAGACCACCCCAAGGTTAATGTCAGCGACTCTAAACGGTTCGGAAGTGAAAAAGGCCCGAACGTGCCGGGCCTTTTTATGTTTAATGTCGCGGCGTTAAATTAGCCGGGAATGTCGCCGGAAATGCCTTCGAGGAAGAAATTCATCCCGCCCAAAGCCGCATCATCGGCCACTTCGCCGTCTTTCAGCCAAACGGATCCGTCCTGTTTGTTCAGAGGGCCTGTGAAGGGGAAATAAGTGCCCGCTGCGATCGCGTCACGCATTTCGGCCGCTTCGGCGCGCAGATCGGCAGGCATTTCTTCTGAAAATTCACCAATCACAACCATGCCTTCGGCGATGCCGTGCCAAGTGGATTTTGATTCCCAAGTGCCATCCATAACCGCCTGAACACGCTCGATATAATAAGGTGCCCAGTTGGTAACAATCGCGGATAGACGTGGCTTTGGCGCGTATTGCAGCATGTCATCGGCTTGACCAAAACCATAGCCGCCCAGATCGGCCAGCGTGGCCAAGGGTGCGGTGGAATCGGTATGGGCAAAAACCACATCGACACCTTGCTGGATTAATGCTTTGGTTGCATCGGCCTCTTTGGCGGGGTCAAACCATGTGAACAGCCAGATGATTTTCATTTCCACATCCGGGTTTACTTTGCGGGCGTGGATGAAGGATGCGTTGATGCCGCGGATCACTTCGGGGATTGGAAACGAGGCAATATAGCCGATTTTATTGGTCTTGGTCATGTTGCCCGCGATGTGGCCCATGATGGCGCGACCCTCGTAAAAACGGGCCGAATAGTTCGACATGTTGGGCGCGGTTTTATAACCCGTGGCGTGCTCGAATTTTACGTCGGGGAATTTGGCGGCAACGGCCAGTGTCGGGTCCATGTAGCCAAATGAGGTGGTGAAAATAATGTCGGTGCCGGCCAGCGCCATCTGGGTCATGACCCGTTCGGCATCGGCGCCTTTTGGAACACTTTCAACGTAAGATGTGATCACTTTGTCGCCGAAATGCTCCTGAACGGCTTTGCGTCCGGCATCGTGGTTGTATGTCCAGCCGCCATCGCCGACCGTGCCGACATAAACAAATCCGACCTTTAGCGGCTCGGCGGCAACGGCGCTAACCGTCAAACCCAGTGCGACAGCAGCACCGGTAAATACGTTTTTAAATGATATCATTTTGGCTTTCCCTTGTTGGTAATTTGTGCAGATTTTTGTTCTTTAACAGATTCGCGCGCTGTTTTCTGTTTTTTCTTTCGCTTTTTAAACGGTTTTTGCGGTTTTTGGGTTTCCAGCAGCGCCGTTGTCACAATAGCGGCCGGTACCGCCACCACCCCGAGACCGATGAACAAAACGAAAGTCGTAAATATCCGCCCCCCCGTTGTGATCGGATAAAGATCGCCGTAGCCCACGGTGGTAAATGACGCCACGGCCCACCAAAGGCTCATCGGGATGGACGAAAAATTATCGGGCTGGGCTTCGTGCTCGAAAATATAAATGCCGACGGCCGAAACATAAAGGATCAGCCCCGACAGCACGATGAACACGATCAATTCACCCTTGACCAGATTAAAGGCCACAAGCAGCCGGTCAAACGCGGTCGAGGTGCGAAACAGTTTTAACAGGCGCACCAGCCGGATCAGCCGGATTATACGCACGATTTGCCATTGCGATTGAATGATGGCCAAGGCGGGCAGGCAGGCAATCAGGTCAATAATCCCCCAGAAACTAAAGGCATATTTCAGCGGGTTTGGCGAACATGTCAGGCGCAGGATATATTCCGAAATAAAAACGGCCAGCACAAATATTTCCAACCAGATCAATGTGTTAATCGCCCAATCGGGCAGATTTTTAACCGTTTCCAGCGAGATGGCCACGGCTGATAATAAAATGACCGCATGAAGAAAAAAG
>CAYYXZ010000271.1:0-2281 GCA_964475715.1 uncultured Marinosulfonomonas sp.
ATCAAGGGGTTGGTGAACATCGGCTCGTCCCCCTCGTTATGGCCAAAGCGGCGATAGCAGAAAATATCGATCACCACATCTTTGTGGAATTTTTGCCGAAACTCGGTGGCGATTTTGGCGGCATGCACCACGGCCTCGGGGTCATCACCGTTGACGTGAAAAATCGGTGCCTGCACCATCAGCGCGATGTCTGTCGGATAGGGCGAGGAGCGCGAAAAATGCGGCGCGGTGGTGAAGCCGATCTGGTTATTCACCACGATATGGATGGTGCCGCCAGTGCGGTGGCCAACCAGACCGGACATGCCAAAACATTCCGAAATCACGCCTTGGCCGGCAAAAGCCGCATCGCCGTGCAACAGTAGCGGAATGACCGAAGTGCGGTCGCGATCATGCCTTTGGTCTTGTTTGGCGCGCGATTTCCCCAGCACAACTGGGTTCACGGCCTCAAGATGGCTGGGGTTGGCAGTTAATGATAAATGCACGGTTTCGCCGCCAAATTTCCGATCTGATGACGTGCCCAAATGGTATTTCACATCGCCCGATCCATCCACATCTTCGGGTTTAGAACTGCCACCTTGAAATTCGTGAAATACCGCGCGGTAAGGTTTGGCCATCACATTGACCAACACCGATAAACGCCCGCGATGCGGCATGCCGATGACAATTTCCTTGGCCCCCAGATCACCGCCACGTTTGATGATTTGCTCCATCGCCGGGATCAGGCTTTCGCCGCCATCCAGACCAAAACGTTTGGTGCCGACATATTTAACATGCAGGAATTTCTCGAAGCCCTCGGCCTCGACCAGTTTGTTCAAAATCGCCTTGCGCCCCTTGCGGGTAAACTGGATTTCCTTGCCGTAACCCTCGATGCGCTCTTTTAACCAAGAGGCCTGCGCGGCGTTGGAAATATGCATGTATTGCAGCGCAAATGTGCCGCAATACGTGCGTTTCAAAATCGCGATAATCTGGCGCAGCGTTGCAATTTCAAGACCCAGAACATTGTCCAGAAAAATCGGCCGGTCCATGTCTGATTCGCTAAAACCGTAAGAGGCCGGATCAAGCTCGGGGTGATGCGTGCGCCCCTCGATGCCAAGCGGATCAAGATCGGCCGACAGATGGCCACGGATGCGAAACGCGCGGATAATCATCAAGGCGCGAATGCTGTCCAGCACCGCATTTTTAATCTGCTGATCGGAAACTAAAACACCTTTTTCCCCGGCTTTTGCGGCGATTTTTTCGGCAGCTTTGGCAGGCTCTGCTTCGGGCGGCCATTGGCCATCCAGCGCATGGGTCAGATCGTCATTTGGCACAGGCGGCCAATCGGCGCGCGCCCAGCTAGGACCGGCGGCTTTGGCCTGAACATCGGTTGCGCTGTCGTCCATTTCGCTGAAAAATGCCTGCCAAGCGGCGTCAACAGCGTTTGGATCATTTGCAAATTTAGCGTAAAGCTGCTCGATATATTCTGCGTTATGGCCTTGCAAAAAAGAGGATTCGTGTAGCTCGTCTGTCGTGGAATTTCCGGTCATAATCCGTCACCTGAAGGTAAATTGCCCCGAAACATATCGGGGCAATGTTTGGTTTATCCTATCGCTTCCATCACCGCCTGGCCAAGGCCAGCAGGGCTTTCGGCCACAACAATACCAGCACTACGCATCGCCTCGATTTTGCTTTCAGCGTCACCCTTGCCACCGGCAACAATCGCGCCGGCATGGCCCATACGACGACCCGGAGGCGCCGTGCGACCGGCGATGAAACCAGCCGTTGGTTTCCAACGCCCTTTTTTCTTTTCATCGGCCAAAAATTGCGCGGCTTCTTCTTCGGCCGAGCCACCGATTTCACCGATCATGATGATGCTTTGGGTTTCATCATCGGCCAGAAACATTTCCAGCATGTCGATAAATTCGGTGCCCTTGATCGGATCACCGCCAATGCCCACAGCGGTGGATTGGCCCAGACCATTATCGGTGGTTTGCTTGACGGCCTCATAGGTTAATGTGCCCGAACGCGACACCACGCCACAAGATCCGCGTTTATGAATATGGCCGGGCATAATGCCGATTTTGCAGGCGTCAGGTGTGATCACGCCGGGGCAATTCGGCCCGATCAAGCGCGATTTTGAACCCGCCAGCGCGCGGTTTACCTTCATCATATCCAGCACAGGAATGCCTTCGGTGATGCAGATGATCAGCTCGATTTTAGCGTCAATTGCCTCGAGAATACCATCGGCGGCAAAGGGTGGCGGCACATAAATTACCGATGCGTTGGCGCCGGTGATTGCGCG
>CAYYXZ010000272.1:0-2272 GCA_964475715.1 uncultured Marinosulfonomonas sp.
GCCGGGCAGCGGGACAGGCGATTGTAAAGCAATCTGCCCAGAGGGGCCAAAACTGAAATCCCAGCGTTTCGAAAACCAGCAAACGGAGACCAAACTGGTTAACATCCTGAACCGAATGAGCCAACTCGGCCGACCCGTGTTCGAACAAATCGTGTAACCTGAATTATAGGTAAGAGCAGGCTGTAGGCATCCCTGGATCCATGCAACAACGCCCAGCACCGGCACTTCACCGAATTTATTAGAAATGCGAAATATTTCCATGGCTTTAATCAACCTTTTTTAAGGAATCTTGCCCGATGCTGATCATAATGTGGGGGCTTCCAAATTTTAAGGTGATAGAGCGGTGGAAATATCAATGCTTGAATTTAATGAAGCGGTAGGGCTGGATTCGAACCGGCTGGTGGAACTTTATGTGCAACTGGGCGAGGCCGGTGCGCGCAATGTGGTTTGTCGCGCGGTCGAAGAATTGTCCGTGCGCTTAAGCCAGCTGGAAAATGATTATAACAGCGGCGATCTGAAATTATTATACAAAGGTGCCAAGGGGTTGGTCGGAATTACCGAACAGGTCGGCATGCAGTGTCTTGCCAATGTGGCGCGCGATGTGTGCCGTTGTGTAGAATGTAATGATCCGGTGGCATTGGGGGCAACAATGGCGCGATTGCTGCGGATCGGAAACAGCTCTTTGACAGCGGTTTGGGATTTGCAGGACCTGTCCGTCTGATCGGCTCTTGCGGTGCGGGCGATTGCGGCTAGGGTGGTGGCCAGATTTAACCAGATAAGGCCACCAGCCATGCCAATGACGTTCGCACCTGCTGATGCAGCATCAATTCCGTTGTTTATCATTGAATCTTCGGATTTGGCGCGCTGGCTTTCCGGTCAGCCTGAACATGTTTCCAATTGGCTGGACGCCTTGGGTTTTGCCGCCAATCTTGGTCAGGTTTATCTGATCCCGGATCTTTCAGGTGCCCCGAAACTGGCTGTTTTCGGCTATGGCGATGAGAAATCCAGATCGCGCGGGCGGTTCCATTTGGCCAAAGCCGCCACCGGATTGCCCGAAGGCATCTATCATTTTGAAACCACACTGGACAACGAATCCTTGCAAGAAGCGGCATTGGGTTGGCTTTTGGCCGTTTACAAATTTGATCGTTACCGTGATCAAAAACCAGTTTTGGCACAGCTGAAAGCACCCGAAGGCATTGACGCGACCCGAATTGAAATCATTGCTGCCGGCGAGGCATTGAGCCGTGATCTGATCAATATTCCGGCCTCGGATATGGGGCCGCAGCAACTGCAAGCGGCCTTTTTAGAGCTGGCCAAAAACCACGGGGCCAAAACCGAAATCATTTCCGGCCCTGAATTACTGGAGCAAAACCTGCCAATGATCCACGCCGTTGGCCGTGCCGCCGAACACGCGCCGCGTCTTTTGGATATGCGTTGGGGCCAGGTTGGCCCAAGCCTGACGCTGGTTGGCAAAGGCGTCTGTTTTGATACTGGCGGACTAAATATCAAGCCGGGTGCCTCGATGGGGTTAATGAAAAAGGACATGGGCGGTGCGGCAACCGTGCTGGGGCTGGCGCATATGATTATGGCGCTGGGTTTGAAATTACGGCTGCGGGTGCTGGTGCCTGCGGTGGAAAATTCGATTTCGGCCTCGGCATTTCGGCCACAGGATATCCTGACATCGCGCAAAGGTTTGACGGTTGAAGTTAACAACACCGATGCCGAGGGGCGGCTGGTTTTGGCCGATGCCTTGGCGTTGGCAGACGAAGAAGCGCCGGATTTGTTGATTTCAATGGCCACGTTAACCGGCGCTGCGCGGGTCGCTGTTGGGCCGGATCTTGCGCCGTTTTATTGCGATGATGACAAAATGGCCGCAGATTTTTTCATCAGCGGTCAAGCCGTGGCTGATCCGCTGTGGCGCATGCCGTTTTGGGAACCTTATGAGGCAATAATCGAGCCGGGAATTGCCGATTTGGACAATGCGCCAAAGGGCGGCTTTGCGGGGTCCATCACCGCGGCTTTGTTTTTGCGCCGCTTTGTTGATCTTTCTGCAAAATACCTGCATTTTGATATTTACGGCTGGCAGACCACCGCCGCACCGGCACGCCCCAAAGGCGGCGCAAGCCAAGGCGCGCGGGCTATTCTGGAGGCATTGCCAAAGGTTTTGAACCTATGACAGATCGCCGCCTGCCCCCCACGGATGCTGGCAAATCTACGCTGAAAACTATCGACGTTACGGTTGCTGATTTGCGGGCCGCGCCGGATGGCAAGC
>CAYYXZ010000273.1:0-2249 GCA_964475715.1 uncultured Marinosulfonomonas sp.
GCCTGTCGGTCAATGGGTGGAGCGTTGTTTTAGGCGCATTAAAGACTGGCGCTCATTGTCTTTACGAGCCTTCCGTTGCCCTGAAACTTTGCTCGTAGCCGCGCATCTCGCCGCAATTGTTATTTGGTACTTATGAGGCTACGTTCTAGGGCATCCCCTTAAAATATTTGAAAATCAGGTGAGAGGCTGGACACGACCCAAACGGATCTCGTTACGGTTGCTCCCTTCCGGGCCTGGCCGAGTTAGCAAGGCGCTCGCCCGCGCCAACCTCTCGAAAATGTATTTAGGGGCTCTACGTGAGTCTTGCAAGTGATGAATGCGGCAAACATATCGCCCTTAAATACGCAGCATGATAAACTGCAAGAATTACCCCGGCTTTAAAGATCACCGATTTCTCTGCACAACCATCAAACACGCCGCTTGGCTGTAGCTGCGTTTTACGCGTGATGTTAAAGACCTGCTAACCCAGCGCGGCGTTATCGCCAGCCAGAAGCGCATCAAGTTTACCGGCCTGCTCCAAAGCGTAAAGATCATCACAGCCGCCGACATGTTTATCACCGATAAAAATTTGCGGAACCGTGTGGGCGCCATTTGCGCGGCTCATCATTTCCTGACGTTTCTGTGCATCGCGCCCGACGTTGTATTCACTAAACGTTGCCCCCTTTTTTTTAAGCAACCGTTTGGCAGCAACACAAAAACCACAAAAGGTAGAGGTATAAATTTCAACTGTTTGCATATTTCAAATCCTATAATTTTCCGGGACTATAGTGATTTAAACGTCCTTCGCAACGCGTGCCAGTATCGCAATGGAAACTTCTTTGGCACCGGCGGCCAGACAGGCTTCGCAGCAGGCGGCAAGTGTGGCACCGGACGTCATCACATCATCGACCAAAAGAATCGAGCGCCCCGCCAACCGATGCCGCCGCCGTGGGTTGGCCTTGATGCAATCAACCAGCATCTGAAACCTTGCATCACGGCCCAGGCCATCCAGACTGCGCGTACGTTTGTTTCGAATCAGCAAATCGGGGCAATACGATAACGATGCGGTTTTGCACAAAGCACTGGCCAGCAATGCAGATTGGTTAAAGCGCCGCTTCAGCAAGCGCATCCAGTGTAGCGGAACCGGCGCAACCAGTGTGTTTGGCTGGATTATCGGTGCCACGGCCTTTGCCAGCCAAACCCCGCCCGAGGTTGCAAGGTCAAGCCGGTCACTATGTTTTAAGGCAAGCACAAGTTTGCGGCCATTATCCTTGTATATCAACGCGGCCCGCCCTCGGGACCACGGGCGCGCAATCGTCATGCAATCGTCGCAATGAATGGATTCTGCTGTATCTTCACCCGGCAAAGGTGTGCCGCATTTATCACAAACCAACCCGGATATAAACGGCGTGTCGCGCCAGCATTTTCCACATAATGCGTTGTCGACCTGGACCAGATCACGGCAGGAAATGCATTGCGGTGGGTAAATAAGGTGAAGTGCCGATTGCATTTTGTCGCGGGCTCCTTTTAATTGTCAGCAATCACAAGGACCGCCAAATGCCACCCCAGCTAACCGATCGCAACGCATTAAAGCATTTCAGAACACGTGCAAAACGCGCGCAAAACCCGGTTATGTTTTTGCAGCAAGAGGTTGCTTGCCAAATTCAAGAAAGACTGAACGAGGTTAACAGAAGGTTTAAATCTGTAGCCATCATTACAGATTTTCCCGATTTTTGGCGAAAAATATTGCCGGAAGCCTTAATTGTGCCGGATGCCGAGGTTTTAGCGTTAAAAACGGGTGCGCATGATTTGGTTTTGCATTTGATGTCGTTGCATTGGGCAAATGATTTTGTTGGGCAGTTAATTCAATGTCACCGCGCGCTGAAACCGGATGGTTTGTTCATCGGGGCATGTTTTGGCGGTGAAACATTATCCGAGCTGCGCAAATCGCTTGCACAGGCGGAGGTCGCGATAACCGGCGGGCTTTCACCACGGGTTGCACCGATGGGCGAAATCCGCGAGTTGGGATCATTATTGCAGCGGGCCGGGTTTGCCTTGCCGGTTGCGGATTCTGATTTGAAAACGGTTACTTATAAAAATATGGGCCATTTAATGCAGGATTTGCGCGGGATGGGCGAAGGCAATGCCTTGGCGCAGCGCCGTAAATTATTTGCGCCGCGTGCGCTGTTTACAGAGGCATCTGAATTTTATGCGAATGCTTTTCCGGCAGAAAACGGCAAGGTTAGAGCCAGTTTCGAGCTGATTTTTCT
>CAYYXZ010000274.1:0-2247 GCA_964475715.1 uncultured Marinosulfonomonas sp.
CTCCAGCGCGCCGGGCTGGGGGCCGAAATGGCTGTCTTTTTCCAGCAATAATTCGGGCATGATGTCATGGGCGGGTTTGATGCAAAAGCCTTCGGTTTCAAAAATATCGGCCACCGCGCGCAGCAGAGCATCATCGCCGTGGCCCATGATTTCCATCAAACGCGGCGCAAGCGTGGCCATTTTGGCGTCAAATTTTGCAGGCCTTAAAGACGGGCGCGACATGGCACCGGCAAAAACCAGATCAGCGACACCGGCCTGTTTCAGCCCCTCAAACAACCCGCCGATGGTTTCAAACGAGGCCGCAAAATGATTGGCACCTTGGGGCACACAAACCGCGACTCCGGCAAAGGTTACAAACAGCGCATCGGGGTTTTTAGCCGCCAGAATTTGCGGCAATTCGCCCTGACCGGCGAGTATTGCAAGGCGGGTGCCCACGGCCATCAGTTTGGCGTCAGGAACGAACGATCCGTTGTTCCCAAGATAAAATCAACGATTTCGCGCACATAATCACTGTCGGTTTGCGCCCCCAGACGTTTGGCGCGCTCAACAAATGCGCCTTCGCCCTGCGCCAGCGCCTGATAGGCCGCGCGCAACGCCGTGATGTCAGCCCGCGACACCCCGCGCCGTTTCAGACCAACCAGATTAAGCCCGTCCAGCCCGCCGCGCGCCGATTGCACCAAACCGTAGGGAATCACATCATTTGTCACCATCGTCACAGCCCCGATGATGGCCCCGCGACCAATACGCACAAACTGGTGAATGCCCGAAAGACCGCCGATAATCACATGATCCTCAATCACGCAATGCCCCGCAACCGCGACCTGATTGGCCATAATCACATGATTTCCGATCACCGCATCATGGGCAACATGGGCGCCCGTCATAATCAGGCAATCATCGCCAACCCGGGTGATGCCGCCGCCGCCCTCGGTGCCGGTGTTTAGCGTGGCAGCCTCGCGAATGCGGGCGCGTTTGCCAATAACCAGCCGGGTTTCTTCGCCCTTGAATTTCATATCCTGCGGGATTTCGCCAACGCAGGCAAAGGCAAATATCACGCTATCCTCGCCAATTTCAGTGCGCCCCGTGACCACCACATGGCTTTTCAAATGCACCCGTGGCCCCAACGCAACATTGGCACCGACACAGCAAAACGGGCCGATAATACAGCCCTCGCCAACCGTGCAGCCGTCGTCAATAACGGCGCTGGCGTGAATTTTTGCGCTTGGGTGAATGGCCATGGTTTAATCCTTAAGCAAATCAATCATCGCAACGATTTCGGCCTCGGCGGCGACTTCGCCACCCACTTTGGCCACGCCGCGGAATTTCCAGATTTTTTTAGAGCCACGCAGCACCTCGACATGCAATTCCAGCACATCACCAGGCACCACCTTGCGGCGGAATTTGCACTTGTCGATACTCATGAAATAAACCAGCAGCGGCTTGTCGATCAACTCCAGCGTCACGCCAACCAAAACGGCCGAGGTCTGGGCGATTGCCTCGACCACCATCACACCGGGAAAGATCGGCGCGCCGGGGAAATGGCCCTGAAACTGTGGCTCGTTAAAGGTGATATTTTTAATGCCGACAGCCGAGGCACCCGCTTTGATATCAACAACCTTGTCAAGCAGCAGCATCGGATAACGGTGCGGGATGATCCGCTGAATGATATCCAGATCTGCTTCGGTAATTGCTTCGCTCATTATGCCCATCCCTGTTTTCTTAACACTTCAGCCGTATGAATAACGCCTCATTGCGCAACAGACAAGCCGCCTATTCGGCCCTGTCCCGCGATTGATCCGGCCTATTGATCCGGCGCAAACGGCAGCACCTGATGATCGGTGCCATCGCCAATGGTTGCATCGATCAGGGCCACGGCGGCATCGGTAATATCCACCCGGTTGGCCGAGGCAAAAACCGTGCGCTGATCCAGCACAACCACCGCACCGCGCTCGCTCATTATTTCGCCCAAAAGCGGTAAAACCAGCTGAAAATAGCGCCCCCGTTCCTGCTCAAGACGCTGGCCAATATTCTGAACTTTGGTTCTATGGGCTTGGCGGATACCCTGAACTTTTTCATCAAACGCATCGGCCAGCTTGCGAAATTCATCCGGGTCCATTGTGGGGCGTTGCTCGGTCAGGAATTTTTCTTCGGCAATCAGATCAGCCTCGATTTGATGGACAGAAATTTCCAGCTCGGATCGTTCGGTCTCGATTTCATCCCTGATGCGTTCGCCAAAAAGCGATGTCG
>CAYYXZ010000275.1:0-2244 GCA_964475715.1 uncultured Marinosulfonomonas sp.
CAAATGTTGACTGGGCATGTGGATGATTGGGGGATGTTGGGGTTAAAACTGATGTTGGTCGGGGTTGCGGTTTTTGCCACCGAGCTAATTTCAAACACCGCCGTCACCGCCAAGCTGGCCCCGATTTTGATGGGGGTGGCGCTGCATTTGGGGCTGGAGGCCGAAAGCCTGGTTTTGCCGGTTGCGATTGCCACTTCGATGGCGTTCATGCTGCCGGTTGCCACACCGCCCAATGCGTTGGTGCATGCCAGCGGTTTTGTGCTGCAACGCGATATGATGCGCGCCGGGCTGCGGCTTAATCTGGCGGCGATTGTGGTGATCACGCTGCTGTTTCATTTTGTATTATGACGCGCGATGTGCCAGTAAGCCCCATGAAAGAAACTGTGAAAAGCCCTGTGAAAAGCCCTGTGAAAAATGACACCTACAACCCGCCGCAAGATCCGTTGGAAATTTTGCACCATGATCACCAGTTATTGCTGGTGGATAAACCCCCGGGCCTGCTTTCGGTTCCGGGCAAGGGCGAACATCTGGCCGATTGCCTGATTGCGCGGGTGCAGGCGCTGTTTGCCGATGCGTTGCTGGTGCATCGGCTGGATCGAGATACCTCGGGTGTGATGGTTTTCGCGATGACGCGCCATGCCCAACGCCATCTGGGCTTGCAGTTTGAAAACCGCCAGATCAAGAAAACCTATCTGGCGCGGGTTTTTGGGCGGGTTGAAGAAAAAACCGGCACGGTGGATTTGCCGCTGATTGTCGATTGGCCAAACCGCCCCCTGCAACATGTGAATTTCGAGACCGGAAAACAGGCGATCACCGATTGGCGGGTGCTGAAATACGAGCAAAATGCCACGCGATTGCGGCTGTTTCCGCAGACCGGTCGCAGCCATCAGTTGCGGGTGCATATGCGCGAAATTGGCCATCCGATTTTGGGTGATCCGTTTTATGCCACGGGCGAGGCGCGCGACGCACCGCGCCTTATGCTGCACGCCGAAAGCCTGCGATTGCGCCATCCAGACGGGGGCAGGGGGCAGACTTTTAAGGCCAAATGTTCTTTCTAGGGCTTGACCTTCGTGTGGCTTGCGGGCCTTAGTTGTCCAATCAAACAGGAGCAAATCATGCATCAACCGGTCATTTCGGGCAGCGGCGTTTTTACACCGTCGGAAATTATTACCAATGCGGAATTGGTCGAAGCTTTTAACGCTTATGTTGACCTGTTCAATGCGCAAAATAGCGCGGCGATTGCGGCCCAAGAGATCGAGGCAAAAGCGTATTCCAGCGTTGATTTTATTGTGGCTGCCAGCGGGATAAAGCGGCGATTTGTCATGGATAAATCTGGCATTCTGGACCCTGAGGTGATGCAGCCGATATTGCGCCAAAGGGATGATGATGCGCCCTCTATTATGGCGGAAATGGCCGTTGATGCTTGCGATAAGGCATTGAAATCCGCCAATAAAGCAGCGGATGACGTTGATGCGGTGATTGTGGCGGCATCAAATATGGAGCGCGCCTATCCAGCCGTTTCGATCGAGGTTCAGGGCCTGCTTGGTGTGCGTGGTTTTGGCTTTGATATGAATGTGGCCTGCTCGTCGGCAACCTTTGGCATCCAGATGGCGGCCGACATGGTGCGCTCGGGCTCGGCGCGCGCGGTTTTGGTGGTGAACCCGGAAATTTGTTCGGCCCATCTGGAATGGACGGATCGCGATTGTCATTTCATTTTTGGCGATGTCTGCACGGCCGTTTTGATTGAGCGAAAACAGGATGCGGCGGGCGATCATTTTGAAATAATTTCCACCCGCTGCATGACAAAATTTTCCAACAACATACGAAATAATAACGGGTTTTTACGCCGTTCGCGCCCCGACGGGCTGGCTTGGCGGCGCGATATGCAGTTTATGCAAAACGGGCGCAAAGTGTTCAAAGAAGTCTTGCCAATCGTCGCAAATCATATGTTGGAGCACTTGGGCGCGCAAGGGATCAGGCCGGATAATCTGCGCCGGATGTGGCTGCATCAGGCCAACAAGGCGATGAATGATTTCATCGGCAAAAAGGTTCTGGGGCGCAGGCCCGACGCCGATGAGCAGCCGAATATTTTGCAGGATTATGCCAATACCTCGTCAGCGGGATCGATCATTGCATTTTCCAAGTTTTCGGATGATTTAAAGGCGGGTGATATCGGGGTTATTTGTTCATTCGGGGCGGGGTATTCTGTGGGCTCGGTAATTTTGCGCAAAGGCTGATTGCGGG
>CAYYXZ010000276.1:0-2244 GCA_964475715.1 uncultured Marinosulfonomonas sp.
GACCATGGCCGGTGCCTTTACTTATGACCTTTATCAAAACCGCAATGTGCTGGATGCCGGTGCGATCAATGAAATTCTGGTCGGATTTGTGATGGCCTTTATCGTGGCGGTTCTGGTGGTGAAATGGCTACTGGATTATGTCAGCAGAAAGGGCTTTGCGCTGTTTGGCTGGTGGCGGCTGATTGTCGGCAGTGCGGCGCTGGTGGGCCTGCTGGTTTTTGGCTGATAAAAGAAACGGTTTTATTTTCCGCGCCAATCGTTAAGCTTGTCGCAGCAAAACAGGAGCAGAGATGAAATTATTGTATGTTATCGCGGCCCTGTTGCTCTTTGGTCCGGCACCGGTATCTGCCGGCACATTTTCACCGCCCAAAGGTTGCACCGCATTTCTGACCGTGCAGATGAAAAGCTGTCGGGTCACGCACCATTGGAGATGCGCCGATGCACCCCAAGGCGAGCATTGGATCATGTCGATCGACGCGGATGGCCCGGCCTATCATCAACATCTGGATCACGATTTTCGCTGGCTTGAAAGTATCGGGATGCGCAGCGGCCACCGCCGTCAGCTGATCACACCGGAAGCGGATGCCAGTTCCCTGACCGAATTGCTGGAAAATCACCGTGATGATTTCAATTTTGAACAAAGCGTAATGCGCGGCGACAGGGTGATCGCGTATGAACATATTTCGGGATATGATCGCCTGACCGGCAGCACAGCTACGATTGACGGCGAAACCCTGCTGGTGACAGAATTCAAGATCGAGGTCAGATCAAATTCGGCCAACGTGGTGCGCATTACAGGAAATCAATATGTCAGCGAGCGGTTCCGGCTGTTTTTTCAGGGCCGCGAAACCGAGGTTTCAGAGCGCGGAACCTATCATTACAATGACACTCCGGTTTTGTTTATCGAGCCGGGCGAGCCGGGTTTTTTAGCGGATAAACCCGAATATGGCTGCAACCAGATGATGACATCTTTGTCAGACCGGACGCGCAACATTTATAAATCAGTGCCCTGATCCGCGCGCCGGATTGTTTCCAAAACGCAACAAATCAGCAATCAGCACATGGCTGGATCTGCGTTTTGGCACCAATGCCCCATTTTCGCCACATTTGAGCCTTAGCCTCAAAACAGCTGCCATGCTGATTTATAACGCCATATTTATCTGGCTTTTAAGGGAAATGGTATGCCGACAACGTATTCCGACCAGTTTTATGTGTTAGATCCCTTCAACGGGCCAGCCGCCGGAACTGCGGTGAATTTTGTCAATTATGACTATATTGACAATAACAATAATAACCGTATCGAGCCCGGAAACGGTGATACGGTAAATGGAAATACAGTCACCTCTGTCTGGGTTAATGATACGGTTACAATTGATGTGGCCGGGGTTGGCCATGTTACTTATATAGGTGTGACATTTTACGTTACTGGCGGCCCTGCTGTTTTCACGCCCACAGACGGGCAGGTTTTGCAAAACGGTATATTTGTCAGCTCGACAGGTGTTACGAGCAGCACGCATATTCCGGTTGGTGATTTTGGTCCGGTTTGTTTTGCGGCCGGCACCTGGGTAGAAACGGTCGATGGCGTGCGCCAGATTGAAACCCTGAAAACGGGTGATTTAATTCCGACGCGCGATAACGGTTTGCAGCCGATTTTGTGGATTGGTCGCCAGATTGTGGATGGCGCGGGCAAAAACGCGCCGGTGCGGTTTTGCAAGGGGGCGATTGGCAATGATTGTGAATTGCTGGTCTCGCCCAATCACCGGATGCTGATCACCGGATGGCGGGCGCAATTGTTTTTTGGCGAAGACGAGGTTCTGGTCGAGGCAAAGCATTTGCTAAATGGCGATACGATCCATATTAAAAAATCTGAAACGGTTGAATATTTTCATCTGCTTTTTGACAGACACGAACTTATTTCCGCAGCCGGTGTGCCAACCGAAAGCTATTTTCCGGGTCACGCTGCTTGCCGCGCCGAAAACCATATTTACGATGAAATGTCGGAAATATTTCCGAGCGCCCCAAACCTTGAGGCTGAGAATTGGCAGTTGGTGCGACCAGTGTTGAAAAGCCACGAAGCAATGCTGTTGGCGGCGTAAACGGCTGGCTGGGACCAGCTCGGGGCGTGCGTTCAACTCAGCAGCAACGCTAGCTTGCCCCTGACTGGCAAAATGGCGCAAGAGCAATGCACAAGGGGTTGACCTGCCCCCGCGCGCCGTGGCTAAAGTTTCTCGTGACAAAGACCGC
>CAYYXZ010000277.1:0-2228 GCA_964475715.1 uncultured Marinosulfonomonas sp.
AACAGTGCTGGATTTGACCGAACCAATGCTTGTGGCAGGTGCCAAACGTGCCTAGGCCGCGCAAATGGCCGATAGCCTGAACTGGGTCGTGGGGGATGCGATGGCGCTGCCCTTCAAGGATAACACATTTGACGTTTACACCATTTCTTTTGGTATCCGAAATGTAACGCGCATTCCCGATGCTTTGTGCGAGGCATTTCGCGTTTTGCGCCCCGGTGGCCGTTTGATGGTGCTGGAATTTAGCCAAATACCCAATGATATGATGCAGAAAATTTACGATCTTTATTCCTTTAACATCATCCCGAAACTTGGAGAGATGATTGCAAATGATCGCGACAGCTACCAATATCTAGTCGAATCAATTCGCAAATTCCCCAAACAGGACGTATTCGCCGAAATGATCCAAGATGCAGGTTTTGCCAACGTAAAATACCGTAATATGTCAATGGGCATCGCGGCACTTCATTCTGGCTGGAAAATATAGACAGATGCGCGGTCCACATAATATCTGGCGACTGATCCGAACAGCCGCAACATTTGAGCGCACCGGCGCATTGCGCGTTGTGCTGACTGCGATGGAGGCTCCGGCCTCGGTTCGGGTTGCGGCCCATATTCTGGGCTGGCCGTTTAAATGGCTGGGCTTGAAGGGTGATCCTGACTTGCCGCCTGTCACGCGCGCGCTGTCTGCATTGGGTCCGGCCTATATCAAATTTGGTCAGGTGCTTTCAACCCGGCCTGATCTGGTCGGGGATGATTTGTCGATCCAGCTGCGTGTGCTGCAAGACAAGTTGAAACCGTTCTCTACAGATGTGGCCAAGGCTGTGATTGAAAAAGAGCTGGGTCAACCCGTTGATGAAATATTCAGCGAGTTCAGCGATTCCGTTGCAGCGGCATCAATCGCTCAGGTGCATAACGCACGATTGCTCGATGGCGGTAAAGAAGTGGCCGTTAAAGTTTTGCGCCCGGGGATTGAGCGCGCATTTCGTAAAGATATTGATGCTTTTTATCTTGTTGCCTCGGTTATTGAGTTTTTGTCACCATCCGCACGCAGGTTGCGCCCGCATGATGTTATTGCCCATTTTGACAGTGGCGTGATGAGCGAACTTGATTTGCGCAGTGAGGCATCTGCCGCTTCGGAATTTGGAGATAATTCCAAAGCGGATGCAAACCTTCAAGTTCCTGTCGCAGATTGGAGATTTTCTAGTAAACAGGTGCTGACGCTGGACTGGGCCAATGGTCTGCCATTGGGTGATAATGCCGCGCTGGATGCTGCGGGCCATGATCGCAAGATGCTGGGCGAGCGGATATTGCAACTGTTTTTAGGCCATGCGTTGCGTGATGGATATTTTCATGCCGATATGCATCAAGGAAATATGAAAGTTGCCGCAAATGGCGACATTATAATTTACGATTTCGGTATTATGGGACGGATTGATGAATACACCCGCCGTGTTTATGCCGAAATCCTGATCGGGTTTATCCGCCGCGATTACAAACGTGTGGCCGAGGTGCATTTTGAAGCCGGCTATGTTCCGGCCGATCGTGATGTTAATGAATTTGCCCAAGCGCTACGTGCGGTGGGTGAGCCGATATTCGGGATGGAAGCCGAGAATATTTCGATGGGGCGGCTCTTTCATTACCTGTTCGAAGTGACCGAGCGATTCGGGATGGAAACGCGCACTGAACTTATTTTGCTGCAACGCACCATGGTTGTTGTCGAAGGCGTTGCCAGATCACTTGACCCGCAGATGAATATTTGGAAAGTTGCCCATCCGGTGGTCGAGGATTACATCAAATCAAATCTTGGACCCAAAGCAATTGCACGTGATTTACTAAAAACAGCAAAGGTTTTAGCCCGCTTTGGCCCCGAGTTGCCACAACTGGCCGAGGCTGCCCTGCTGCGCCAAAAGGCAGCACAAACTCCGCCTGCCAAACCGTCAAATTGGCAACCCGTCATCTATTTATTGCTTGGGGCGGCGACAACAACCGCAGGTTTTGTGGCTGCAGTTTTATTGGAAAATTAATAACCTCTACGCAAGCCGGAGACATTGGTTGCTGCAATTTCTACGCCGCCCTCCAACACCAATACTGTTGAGCCATTCAGGCTTTTGGCTTCAATAATTTCTGCATAAACTTTTGCCTGGGTTGTGGACAACAAGTCTTCTCTAGAATAGCTTTCAACCGTGAATGAATATAGCCCGTTGGCAAAGGGAGATCCATCAGCGCGG
>CAYYXZ010000278.1:0-2202 GCA_964475715.1 uncultured Marinosulfonomonas sp.
TTCACCGTAAAAATCACGCACCGGTGCGCGGGCCGGATCAATCGAATAAATTTCCTGCAAATCAGGAAGCTCCGCGCGCGTACCCATCAATTTATCCAGATTAGCCCCGTCCGTGACCACAATCTTTGCCCCGGAATCCGACAACCGGTAAGCCAGCGCATCTTCGCCAAACAAAGTAAACAACGGCAACACGATGGCCCCCAATTTATAGGCGGCAAAATGGCTGATCAAAACCGCAGGTCCCTGTTGCAGCAATATTCCCAACCGGTCCCCACGCCCCAAACCACGCGCGGCAAAAGCATTGGCCAAACGGTTTGCCCCATCTTCAAGCATGGCGTAAGTCCAGTTTTGCGCAGCCCCGTCATCCAGCAAATGCACCAAGGCAACCTGATCCGGCGCGCAGGCGGCCCATTTGGCACAGCAATGATCGGCAATGTTAAATTCGGCCGGTAAATTCCAACGAAAATCGCGCCGCATCACGGCCCAATCATCATGCGGTGTAATCAAGCGTCGCGCCATCTCGGTTAATTCCTATAAACGGTCAATTCAGGCAACCCCGTCAAAGGCGCGCCCAAAAGCCGAAGTGCGGCCAGCGAAATTCGGCTACCGGCCGTTTTTGCCCCTTTGATCGGGATCAGATCAACCGCCACGGATTTTCCGCTGCCCGGATAATGCACCCGACCCTTAACTGGCGCATTGACCAGCGGCGTTTTTAGCCAAAAACCCGGCTGGGCCGGATCGCCAAGCGAGCTGACCGTTTTGCCAAGCTTGCGCGTGCCACTTGCAGCCGCGGCGACATTGGCGGCCTCGGCGCGTTGCAGGTTTGTAGTTGTGTCAAATTGCTCGACCGTGCGGGCCACAGGAGATGGTTTCTTTGGCGGTTTTCCCAGAACACTGTCCGGTCGCGGCGTGGGCTGGGCTGCGTTTTTCGCCTGATCCGGCTTGGCAGCCGAATACAATCCAGTGTTAAAACCTGCGCCACAGCCCGCCAGCAAAGCGGCAACCAAAACGACACGCACAGTTTTTGATACATAATTCATAGCTTTAAGATATGCCCAAACTTGTCGCAGATCAACACGCGACAACAAATGATGCCTTGTCAGAAGCTCTGTGCCGCCATAGACTAACGTAATGGAACCCAATCTCATTTCGGAACCCAAACTAATTGACCCCTTCATGCGCGCGGTGACTTACCTGCGTGTTTCCGTGACGGACCGCTGTGATTTTCGCTGCACCTATTGCATGTCGGAAAACATGAAATTCCTGCCCAAACGCGAATTGCTGACACTGGAGGAGCTGGACCGCATGTGTTCGGCTTTTATTGGTCTTGGCGTTAAAAAGCTGCGTATTACCGGTGGCGAGCCATTGGTGCGGCGCGGGATTATGGATTTTTTCAAGGGCATGAAACGGCATCTGGACAGCGGCGCTTTAAATGAGCTGACCGTCACCACCAATGGCTCGCAACTTGCCAAATATGCCGAGACACTGGCAGCATGCGGGGTGAAGCGAATCAATGTTTCGCTTGATACGCTGGACGAGGAAAAATTCGCCGCCATCACCCGCTGGGGCCGTTTGAAGCAGGTTCTGGAAGGGATTGATGCCGCACTTGATGCCGGAATCAGGGTGAAACTAAACGCCGTAGCTTTGCGCAATTTCAACGAGAGCGAGCTGTTTAGCATACAGGAATGGTGTGCCTCAAAGGGCATGGATCTGACCTTTATCGAGGTCATGCCAATGGGCGATATCGGCAATGAAAACCGTCTCAGCCAGTATTGGTCGCTGAAAGATTTGCGCGCGCGGCTAGAAAGCCGGCTGACGGTAATGGACACGACTGAAAATTCCGGCGGTCCGGCCAGCTATATCCGCATCAAAGAAACCGGCCAGAAAATCGGTTTTATCACCCCGATGAGCCATAATTTTTGCGAAAGCTGCAACCGAGTTCGCATTACCTGCACCGGTGAAATCTACACCTGTCTGGGCCAAGAGGGGCACATGGATCTGCGCCCGCCTTTGCGCGATCACCCCGAAACGGACGTGCCCCTGATTGCGGCAATCCACAAGGCAATCGGGCTAAAACCCAAGGGGCATGATTTTGATTATTCACGCCAAAAAGTCGGCGGTCAAATGACCCGCCACATGAGCCACACCGGCGGCTAGCCCGAATTTCAAGCTTGATCAGGAAATCTGTCTATCGCCATTAAC
>CAYYXZ010000279.1:0-2190 GCA_964475715.1 uncultured Marinosulfonomonas sp.
TGCAAAGGGCAAACCACTGTCAGGCAATGCTTGGCTTTCGAAAGAATTGCCGCTTAAATGAGAACTCGGAGCGGCACTAAAGCGGGACAGAACCAAAGCGATTCAATCGGCTGATCTCCAAACGCCGGTTCCGGGTTGCTAAACCTGTGCCAAACGGCGTACCAACCCAAAAGGCTCTGCTTCAAGTCGGATGACAGTCTCAGTGGCAGGTCAGCGCAGGTTATCAGCTTTCTATTTGATTGAATGCTGCATAGCTACAAGATAAACAGTAGGAGAACCAAACAACCCATTCAGGAGCAGCCCCCATGCCAGCCTATCAATACGTATATTTCATGGACGGCGTGTCCAAAACTTATCCCGGCGGCAAAAAGCTGTTTGAAAACATCCGCCTGAATTTTCTGCCCGGTGTGAAAATCGGTGTGGTGGGTGTGAACGGGTCGGGTAAATCCACCCTGATGAAAATCATGGCCGGCATGGATAAGGATTTCACCGGCGAAGCTTGGGCCGCCGAGGGCGCCAAAATCGGCTATCTACCGCAAGAACCCAAGCTGGATGAAACGCTGGATGTGCGCGGCAATGTGATGCTGGGGGTGGCCGATAAAAAGGCGATCCTTGATCGTTACAATGAGCTGGCGATGAACTATTCCGATGAAACCGCCGATGAAATGGGCAAGCTGCAAGATGAGATTGACGCGCAAAACCTGTGGGATCTGGACGCGCAAATCGATGTCTCAATGGAGGCCTTGCGCTGCCCCGCCGATGACGCCGATGTAACCAGCCTGTCAGGTGGCGAAGCGCGGCGCGTGGCCCTGTGCAAACTGCTGCTGCAAGCGCCCGACATGCTGCTGCTGGATGAGCCGACAAACCATCTGGACGCTGAAACCATCGCTTGGTTGCAACAGCATTTGATGGATTACAAAGGCACCATTCTGATCGTCACGCATGACCGTTATTTTCTGGATGACATCACCAGCTGGATTTTGGAGCTGGACCGTGGTCAGGGCATCCCGTGGGAAGGCAATTATTCATCGTGGCTGGAGCAAAAATCTAAACGTTTGGCCAAAGAATCCCGCGAGGATAAATCGCGTCAGAAAACGCTGGAACGCGAGCTGGAGTGGATGCGCCAATCACCCAAGGCAAGGCAAGCCAAATCCAAGGCCCGGATCAATTCTTATAACGACATGGCCAACATGTCCGAGCGTGAAAAGATGGGCAAGGCGCAGATCATTATCCCCAACGGCCCGCGTCTGGGTAACAAGGTAATCGAGGTCGAGGGGCTGGCCAAGGCCATGGGTGACAAACTGCTGATCGAAAACCTAAGCTTTTCGCTGCCTCCGGGCGGTATTGTCGGGGTGATCGGGCCAAACGGTGCCGGTAAAACCACGTTGTTTAGGATGCTAACGGGGCAGGAAACACCTGATGCGGGCACGGTGGAATATGGCGATACCGTTGATCTGTCTTACGTCGATCAATCGCGCGATGCTCTGGATGCCAATGCCACTGTCTGGGAGGCGATCACCGACAAACAGGACATCATCATGCTGGGCGACGCCGAAATGAATTCCCGCGCCTATTGTTCGGCGTTTAATTTCAAGGGCGGTGATCAGCAGAAAAAGCTGGGGATGTTGTCGGGTGGTGAGCGCAACCGTGTTCACATGGCGCGGCTGTTGCGTTCGGGTGGCAATGTTTTGCTGCTGGATGAGCCAACGAATGATCTGGACGTCGAAACGCTGCGTGCGCTTGAGGACGCGTTGGTTGATTTCGCCGGTTGTGCTGTGGTTATCTCGCACGACCGGTTTTTTCTGGATCGGATTTGCACACACATACTGGCCTTTGAGGGCGAGGCGCATGTGGAGTGGTTTGAAGGCAATTTTCAGGACTACGAGGAGGACAAGAAACGTCGTCTGGGTGCAGATGCGTTGGAACCAAAGCGGGTTAAGTTTAAGAAGTTTGTGAGGTAGGGAATTAATTCTAACAAAGGAAACATGTAGACTGAAGGGTGTTGTCACGTTAACTGCTTCAGTTTGCTCTGTCTGACTTTTCCCAATATGGATTTCGGATGAGCACCCCACCAATCAGCTACAAATGAACCGCCCCAGTTTTACCGGAGAGTTTTTTATTCACAACTTATGCTGCTTTATCATGGGCGATCACGTTTGCATAGAAGGCCTCCTCTGCTTCTTGCGGCGT
>CAYYXZ010000280.1:0-2175 GCA_964475715.1 uncultured Marinosulfonomonas sp.
GTCATAATCACATCAACGGCATCGAAAATTTCTGGAACCAAGCCAAGCACCACATGCGCAAGTTCAATCCTTCTCGGTGATTGCTGCGCATTAACCTGTCAGGCAGCGGGATGCTCCCAAAGCTCAATTCGGGCTATATTTGAAGGAATGCGAGTGGAGATTTAACAACAGTGACCCAGCAGCACAGTTATTGCAATTAAGACAATGGGTTAGACATCATCTAAGGTGGTTATCTGGGTCAGCCCCAAAAAGAAATTAGGCGGCAAGCGTTACCAAAGCGTGGCGCTTTTTGCCTGCGGAAAGCTTTAGCGGTGTCGTCAGATCGGCGGTTGTGATCATTTGTCCGGCGTTTGTCAGAGGTTGGTCGTTTAATTTTGCTCCGTTCTCTTTAAACAGCCGTTTGGCGTCTTTGCCGGATTTTGAAAGACCGCTGCGCACAAATAATTGCACGATGGAAATGCCGTCGCCGATTTCATCCTCGCGCAGAGTCAAAGTTGGCAAATCATCACCAATCCCGCCTTTCTCAAACACTTCGCGCGCAGTTTCTTCGGCAGCTTTTGCGGCTTGGGCGCTGTGGGCCAACGTGGTGACCTCATTGGCCAGCCGGATTTTGGCATCATTGATTTCAGCGCCTTGCAGCGCGCCAAGACGTTCGCATTCCTCAACCGGAAGTTCGGTGTAAAGCTTCAGAAACCTGCCCACATCGGCATCGGTGGTGTTGCGCCAGAATTGCCAGAATTCGTAAGG
This sequence comes from uncultured Marinosulfonomonas sp., assembly GCA_964475715.1. Taxonomy (GTDB): domain Bacteria; phylum Pseudomonadota; class Alphaproteobacteria; order Rhodobacterales; family Rhodobacteraceae; genus Profundibacter. The sequence goes on from CAYYXZ010000280.1 coordinate 748, forward strand.
GCTGCACATATCGCCATTCAGCCAAACCGCGCCATCCAGCGATTTACCCATCTTTTTGCCGTCCGATGTTTCCAGCAGCGGGGTTGTCAGCCCGAAAATCTGGTTATCCAGCACACGGCGGGTTAAGTCGATTCCGTTAACGATATTGCCCCATTGATCCGATCCACCCATTTGCAGCAAACAGCCATAACGCCGGTTAAGTTCAAGAAAATCATAGGCTTGCAAGATCATGTAGTTAAACTCAAGAAACGAAAGCGACTGTTCGCGATCAAGCCGCGATTTAACCGATTCAAAGGCCAGCATCCGGTTAACCGAAAAATGGCGCCCAATATCGCGCAAGAATGACAGGTAATTCAGATCATCCAGCCATTGCGCATTATTGACCATCACCGCATCGGTCGGGCCATCGCCAAAGCTGACAAATTTGGAAAAAACCGCCTTGATCCCAGAGATGTTTGCGTTAATCGCCGCATCATCCAGCAGCGGGCGCTCGTCTGCACGAAAGGATGGATCGCCCACTTTTGTGGTGCCCCCGCCCATCAGCACAATCGGTTTATGGCCGGTTTTTTGCAGCCAGCGCAGCATCATAATCTGGATCATACTGCCCACATGCAGCGATTTTGCCGTGGCATCAAAACCAATATAGGCTGGCACCACGCCATCAACCATGGCCTGATCAAGCGCCTGATAATCGGTGCAATCGGCCACAAATCCGCGTTCTAGCATGATGCGCATAAAGTCTGATTTGGCGTGGTAGGTCATTTTCAATATTTTCCGTTCTCATCTGATTTGCACCCTGATATATCGGGCAAAAGGGCGAAGGGAAAGAGCATGTTGAAAACCGGACCAATATGGGCGCTTGGCACGATGTCGGGCACTTCGCTTGACGGGGTTGATGCGGCAATGTTGCAAACCGATGGCCATAAAATTCTGGCTTTTGGCCAAAGCGATTTCCGCCCCTTTAGCAAATCCGAGCGTGAAACCATCGCCGCCGCATTCGGGAAATGGCCCGATCAGGACGGGGTGAAATGCGCGACCGAGCTGGTTGAAACCGCCCATGCCGAGCTGCTTTGCAATTTTTCCGGGGCGGATCTGATCGGCTTTCACGGCCAGACATTGGCGCATGATCCGGCTGGCGGGCGAACGCATCAGGTCGGTGATGGCGGTTTGCTGGCCAAGGTTTTGGAAACGCCGGTGGTTTGGGATTTTCGCACGTCAGATGTTGAAATGGGCGGGCAGGGTGCGCCGCTAGCTCCGTTTTTTCATTTTGCCTGTGCCAAATGGATCGGCGCGCTTGGGCCTGTGGTGTTTTTAAATCTTGGCGGGGTTGGCAATGTCAGTTGGGTTGATCCAAGTAAAGACAAGCCCGAGCAGCAAGGCGCGTTGTTGGCTTTTGACACCGGACCGGCCAATGCGCCGATCAATGAT
>CAYYXZ010000281.1:0-2126 GCA_964475715.1 uncultured Marinosulfonomonas sp.
CGGCCGCCTATGATTTGTTGAAAAACAAAGAGCAGCGCGGCCGCTTTGACGCCGGTGAAATTGACGCAAGCGGCGCGGAAAAACAGCCGGAACGCAAATTTTACCGCGATTACGCCGAGCAGCCCGGGCATGGTTATGGCTCGACCCATGGCTACGAGGATTTCGGCGATATGTCGGATGTTTTTGCCGATATTTTACGCCAACGCCAGGCAAGCAGCGCGCGCAGCACTTATGGTGCAAACTTTGATGCACGCGGGGCGGATGCGCGTTTTATGCTGGAGGTCGATTTTATCACGGCCACAAAGGGCGGTAAAAAACGTATCACTCTGCCTTCGGGCGATAATCTCGAGGTTAAAATCCCCGAAGGCACCACGGATGGTCAGGTTATCCGTTTGCGCGGCAAAGGCGCTCAAGGCCACGGCAAGGGGGCGCAGGGTGATGCCTATGTCAGCATCAGCGTGCTGCCCGATAAGCTGTTTCGCCGCGAGGGTGATGATATTTCAATCACCCTGCCGATCAGCATTTCCGAGGCCACGCTGGGTGGCAAAGTGGCCACGCCCACGATCCACGGATCGGTCAATCTGAGCATCCCCAAAGGGGCCAGCAGCGGCCAAACGCTGCGGCTGCGCGGGCGCGGGGTAAAGCGCGGCGACAAGGCGGGTGACCAGAAGGTCGAGCTGCGCATTATGATGCCGCCAAAAATTGATGCCGAGCTAGAAAAATTCATGCAGGGCTGGGCCAAAACCCACGCTTATGATCCACGAAAAGGGATGAACACATGAGCCATTTTTATTCTGAAGAACAGCTGATCACCACCGTCACGCGCCTAACGCGAACCCGGCTGACCACTTATATAAAGCACGAATTTTTATGCCCGGCCCAGTCGGAATCCGGTCCGGTTTATTCCGCCGCCGATCTGGCCCGCATCGAGCTGATTTGCGATCTGGACGAGCAGTTCGATCTGCAGGGTGATGCGCTGGGCGTGGTGCTTTCGCTAATTGACCAGCTGCACGGCGTTCGTGGTGAGCTGCGCCGTGTGATGGAGGCGATCGAGGCACAGCCAAAAGAGCAGCGTGCACAAATTATTGCAGCAATAACCCAAGCCTAGTGGGTCGTTCAAAAACGACTAATTAAAGCTGGCTTGAAAGCTCGTCGGCGTTAAAGTTACGTGCGTTTCAAGTGGCGGGCGTATCTCAAAGGCACGCGGTTCGCGCGCAAAATTCCAGACGCGCAACAAACACCAATCGGCATGTTCTGCTTTAGCTACGGCAAGTTCATTTCGGGAAATATGAAACGGTGTGCGCTCCCAGCCATTCGTTGTTTTAACTTCGATCAAGCGGTTTTGACCCTGCGGTGAGAAACTTGCAATATCGTATCCCGCACCATCGCCATCTTTCTCGGAAACCCAGCGCACACGCTCGGCCAAATCTGGCCTTCCGGCGCTTGTGAGGTGTGATCTCTCATGCGCAAGCACACGTTCTTCACCGGCACGACCAAGCGCACGGTTCTGCTCGTCACGTTTCGCTACATCGAATTTCCTGGCGATCGCCAGCATCTGATCCAGCTCATCAGGCGGTGGCGCATTACGTAAGGTTGGCGTGGGGTCAATCCATAACGGTGCCGTTTCCCTTAAATCAGCGGGTTTTACGCTTCGGGGTTTTCTACCAATCCAAGCAGAATTACTTGCCAACCATCGTGCGACAGCATCCACCAATGGCATTTGGAAATTAAACGCTGGCTTATAGCCCGCAATCCAGACCTCGCCCAGCCCTTTCAGAATAGCCGTGATGTTTTGGTGCTTCCACTCTATCGAACCTCGGCTGCGGCCAATCGCGGCTTGCAGGTTACGATTATGCTGCGCTTTGTTGTAGGGTCTTGCGGTAAGATCATGGGCAAGCATCACGAAATAATCCGCTACAATCGCGTCGTTTTCGTCATCTGTCCAAGTCTCTGCTGCCATGCGATTAAGATTAACCCAAAATACCGACTTTGTTAACTAAATATTCTTCAACAGATTAATCTAAAATCAAGGTGCCCATAGCATCATGTCTTTTTGGATGCCGCCTTCTTGGGCGCAGCCTTCTTCTTGGCCACCCCAACACCCTCAAGCGCATCCAGCCGCGTCT
>CAYYXZ010000282.1:0-2038 GCA_964475715.1 uncultured Marinosulfonomonas sp.
CCGACCACGGATCGGTCGATAAGCTGGAACAGCACGGTGATAAACTGGTGCAGTTTTTAGACCAGACAGGGATGGCCTAAACCTGCCCCCAATCCTGCGCCTGCATCTCTCGCAACCGGCTGGCCGTGCGTTCAAATTCAAACACGCCCTCGCCTTCAACATAAAGCAATTCGGGCTGGGCTGCTGCACTACAAATCAGCGTAACACCGGCCTCGTAAAGCGCATCGACCAAGGTCACAAATCGCTTGGCCTCGTTAAAATTATCACGGCTCAAAAACGGGATATCCTCTAAAATCAGCACCCGCACAGCACCGGCCACCGCCAGATAATCCGCCGCCCCCAGAGCTACGCCGCAAAGATCATAAAACGTAGCCCGCGCAACACCGCTGCCAAAATGCGGCAGCACCACATCGCGACCCTTAACATGCAGACTCAGAGCCTCGCTTTCGCCTTGGGTCAGATCCTGCCAGACCGCATCAATTTCCTTGCGCGTATCGGCATTATTGGGGGAAAAATAAACCGTCGATCCGGTTAAGCGGTCTTGACGGTAATCGGTCGGGCTAGCCAGTTCATGCACCCGCATCTGCGCCTTGATCTGCTCAATAAACGGCACGAATAATTGTCGGTTCAAACCATTTTTATACAAATCATCGGGCGCGCGATTTGAGGTGGTTACAATCACGACACCTGCCGCAAATAACGCCTCGAACAACCGCCCGACAATCATCGCATCGGTAATGTCGCTGATCTGCATTTCATCAAAGGCCAGCAGGCGCAGATCTTTGCTGATCGCGGCCGCCACAGGCACAATCACATCGCTAACACCGGTCTTGCGTGCGGCGTGCATAGCGCTGTGAACCTCTTGCATAAAGGCATGAAAATGCACACGACGCTTTTGCTTGATGTCCAGATTATTCACAAATAAATCCATCAACATGGATTTCCCGCGCCCGACACCGCCCCACAGATATAACCCTTGCGGCACGTCTTGGGTTTTGTGAAACAGACCACCCAAAATGCCGCGCTTTTTGGTTTTACCGCCTTGTAAATGCTGGCGAATATCCTCAAGAACCGGCAACACCAGTTCCTGCGCCGGATCGGAATGCAGGCTGTTTTCGGCCACCAAGCGGCCGTATATATCTTGTAATTTTTCCGTCATGTTACTGGCTCTATTGTTTGGTTATCGACTGACGTTTGCCATAAGCTTGCGGACAAATCTACAGGCAAGACACCTTACGTTAAAATTGAAAACCTGCTGCGTTTTAATGCCGCCCCTAGTTTTAATCTCACCCTTCAGTTTCCACCCAACAAATCCTGCAAGCCTCGCTTTGCTTCTTCTTCCAGCTTGCGCCTTGCAGCATCTTCCAGACTCTCGCCCTGCCCAAGCTCGATGCTCAGCTTTTCTTGCGCACGGCGCAGCGCTTGGGCTTTTTCAGCCGCCAGCTTTGCTTCCAGTTCGGCTTTTTTGGCTGCCAAACGCTCCCTTGCAATGGCTTCTTCTGCGGCCAGTTTTGCCTTCAGTGCGGCTTTTTCTTCGGCCAATTGCTGATCAATCAAGGCCGTCAAATCAGGGCGAAACTTGGGATTGGCCCAAGTTCCCGATATGATCACCGGCACCGTAATTCCGCCACTTCCATCGGCTTTGGCCAGAACTTTGGGGGTGATGCGGTAATCCAGTGTCTGGTCGCCAATTCCGATCGTGCCCAAACCCAGCGCCTTTGCCTTTGGCGCGTTGAACAATAAATCATCATTGTGCAGCACACCGTCTTTTATCGAAAATGTTGCGCCAATCGAATCAAACACAGTTTTTTGCCCTTCACCGCGATAAGACGCATCCAGATTGCGCAACATTCCGGCCAGATCAAGACCCAGAATTTTGCCTTGACCCAGCGCGAATGAACCGCTGCCAGACAGGCTGTGCATGATCGCATCCATCGTGTTGCCCACGCCTAAAAATTTCAGATCCATATCGCCAATTGCAATCAAACGCTCATATTCGGCCAAATCCTGTAGCAAGGGCTGCATTGAAATGCCTCTG
>CAYYXZ010000283.1:0-2035 GCA_964475715.1 uncultured Marinosulfonomonas sp.
CTTCGGTCACCACACCCGGAGTATTGGAAACCAGCACCCCGCGTTGGCGCGCCGATTGCACATCGATATGATCCACCCCGGCCCCGTAATTGGCAATCAGACGCAGCTGCCCACCCGCCTGACTTAGCATCCCGGCATCAATCGTGTCTGTCAGCGTCGGCACTAAAACATCGGCCCGCTGCATCGCCGAAACAATTTCATCGCGACCCATCGGCGTATCATCTTGGCGCAGCTCGACGTTAAACAATTCCTTCATCCGGGTTTCCACAATTTCGGGCAACCGTCGCGTCACAACAACACTTAAACGTTCAACAGACATAATGATCTTCCTTTGTCTTTTCTTGGCGTTGGTTTTGTGTAAAGTGGCGCATCAAGAGGCAAGGCACAAGAACCCTGCCCAAAAGATTAGGCAAAAAGGCGATTTTTTCGATGTTAATCAAAACGGGCACCGCATTTATTCTGGCAATTCTGTTATGCGTTGGCCTGCTGCCGGCCGGAAACGTTGCGGCACAGGAACGCGGCGAAGTCACAAACCTGCCCCTGCCCCGTTTTGTTTCGCTAAAAGCCGCCAAAGGCAATGTGCGACGCGGGCCCAGCCTGACGCATCGCATCGACTGGGTGTTCAAACATCGCAACATGCCACTGGAAATTACCGCTGAATTCGGCCATTGGCGCCGGGTGCAAGATAGCGATGGCCAAGGCGGCTGGATGCATTTTGCGCTGCTCTCGGGTGTGCGCACTGTGGTTGTCCAACGCGATATGCTAAGTCTTTTTGCCCGACCCAACCCAAAAGCGCGTGAAAATGCCCATCTGGAAATGGGCGTGATTGCCCGGCTTGGCCAATGCGAGCCGCAGTGGTGCCGCCTAAGCGCCGGCGGGCAACGCGGCTGGGCCAAAAAAGAAACCTTTTGGGGGGTTCGGGCGGACGAAATCAGAGAATAATAATTTGTGGTATTTATTCCTGTTGTTTACATTTTCATGCAAGGATGTAGATATCGAGATGCACAAACCAACCCGCTTAACCCCTCTTGCCCGCAAGGAAATCTGGCAGCATTACGCAGGCCGAAAGCTCAACGCGTTGTCACGGGTTGATGACCGATGCGCCCACATATTTTTCTCTGCAATTTGCAGCGCTATTTTTGGGATCTTCTGGATTTAATGAAGCCCAAGCCTAGTTCACATTATTTTCAGGTGCAAACCCCGCCTCTTGCCGTTATTCAGGGGAAAGGGAATCGCACAAGCTGATTTTGTGCGAACAGGAGTGGTAATGAAACAGTTTTTCTTTTGGATTATTTTAGCGTTTTCGGCCAGTTTTTCGGCCACAGCAATAGCACAACAAAACGCGCAAAACGCATGGATACAAATCGAGGCACAGCCCTCTTTGCGCGAAGGCCAGCAACGCGCCCGCGCCTATGCCGGTGTTTTTGAAAACGTCAACGGCTTTGCAATCGGCTCGGGCTGGTACGGCATTATTTTAGGCCCGTTCACCCCTGACGCTGCGGCCGCACAGCGCAGCCAATTGCGCCGCGAAAACCTGATACCGCGTGATAGCTTTGTGGTGGATGGCCGCAGCTTTGGCCAACAATTCTGGCCTGTCGGGGCCAACACACTAAACCAGCCGCCTGTGGTCGACACGGACGTTGCCACAGCACCTGAAGCTACAACAATCGCCCCCGATCCGGCCCCCGCACCTGTCGTTGCGGCCCCGCCAGAAACCGTTGACGAAACCCCGCGCCAAGCCCGCGAAAGCGAGCGTGGGCTAAACCGCGAGCAGCGTAAAATGCTGCAAACTGCGCTGCAATGGAAAGGCTTTTACAAAGCCGCGATTGATGGCGCTTTTGGCCGTGGCACGCGCCAGTCAATGGCCGATTACCAGCAAAGCATGGGCCATGATCCGACCGGCATTCTAACCACCAAACAGCGCGCCGAGCTGCTGCAATCCTATAACGCCATTTTGGCCGGCATTGGCCTTGCGCCGGTGCGCAACGTATCCGCGGGCAACGAAATTGATCTGCCGCCGGCAATGGTTGAATTC
>CAYYXZ010000284.1:0-1954 GCA_964475715.1 uncultured Marinosulfonomonas sp.
CCGCTGGTGCTGTTGGCGGCAAAAATTTCGGGTGTGAGCACGATTTACCGCATCGGCGGCGCTCAGGCGATTGCGGCCTTGGCTTATGGCACAAAAACCATTGCGGCGGTCGATAAAATCACCGGTCCGGGCAATGCGTATGTGGCGGCGGCCAAGCGGCGGGTGTTTGGCAAAGTCGGCATTGATATGATCGCCGGTCCCAGTGAAATTCTGGTGATCGCCGACAAAAATAACAATCCTGACTGGATTGCGGTTGATCTGTTATCGCAAGCCGAACATGACGAAAGCGCCCAATCTATTTTGATCACCGATGATGTGGCTTTCGGCCATGCTGTGACGGCGGCGGTTGAAAAGCGGCTTGAAACCTTGCAGAGACGCGCCATCGCAGCCCCCAGCTGGCGTGATTTTGGTGCGGTGATAACGGTGCAAAATCTGGACGAGGCTGTGGTTCTGTCAGACCGGATCGCGCCCGAACATTTACAGCTTTGCGTTGATAATGCCGACGCCATGGCCGTGCAGGTAAAACACGCGGGCGCCATTTTTATCGGCGCATGGACACCCGAGGCGATCGGCGATTATGTCGGCGGTCCAAACCACGTTTTGCCCACGGCCAGATCCGCGCGGTTTTCGTCGGGTTTATCCGTGATGGATTTTTTAAAACGCACCACGCTTTCAAAAATGACGCCCCAATCACTGGCCGCGATCGGTCCGGCGGCTGAAACTTTGGCGATTTCCGAAAGCCTCGAGGCGCATGGTTTATCTGTGCGTTTGCGGCTGGATCAGATAAATGACTAACCGCATCAGCCACATCGAAATTGACGACAGCGGCCTGCCTGCGCCCACGCCTGAAATCGAGCAAGAACGCAAAGTGGCGATGTTTGATTTGCTGGAAAAAAATGTTTTTGAGTTGCCGACGCGGGGCGATCGGGTTGCCCCAACCGGGCCATACCGATTAATTTTGGCCATTGTCGAGCGGCGGCTAGTGTTTGATATCAACACGGAAACTGGGCAAAAAGCTGGCGAGTTCCATTTATCTCTGGGACCGTTTAGGCAAGTTGTAAAAGACTATTTTATGATCTGCGAAAGCTATTTTGATGCGGTGAAAAAACTGCCCCCCAGCCAGATCGAAACCATCGACATGGCGCGCCGGGGCATTCACGATGAAGGTGGGCGGGTGTTGCAGGAACGCCTTGTCGGCAAGGCTTGTGTTGATACGGCCACCGCGCGCCGTCTGTTCACCCTGATTTGCGTTTTGCATTTTGGTGGATAGGGGGATGGGCACGGCGCTTCCAGGTTCGGTTTTGTTTTGTTGTGATCATAATTCGGTGCGCTCGCCGATGGCTGAGGGCATGATGAAGCTGTTGTTTGGCAAGGCGGTTTTTGTGCAATCGGCCGGGGTTAAAAGTGATCTGGAAATTGATGGTTTTGCCGTTGCCGTTTGTCACGAAATTGGGGTGGAGCTGTCACGTCACAAGTCCCGTTCATTTGATGAAATGCAGGATTGGGGCGATGATTTATCCGGTTATGATCTGGTGATTTGTCTGTCGCCTGCCAGCCAGCGACGCGCGCTTGAATTGACCCGTTATCATCATTTGGAGGTTGAATATTGGCCGGTTCTGGACCCAACCGGCTTGGGTGAGGGGCGCGAGGATAAGCTGGCATCGTATCGTCAAACGCGCGAGCAGATATATGGTAAAATACTGGGTCGTTTCGGCCCAACCAAAGATGCAGATTAACCCAGCACCATCAACCAGCCCCAAGCCGTTAATATTGTTGCGCCCGTGCTAAGCAACAATGCCGATGCCGCCACACGTTTGGCCACCCCGTAGATATTAGCAAAAATATAGGCATTAATGCCCGGCGCCATGGCCGAAGTTAACACGGCGGACTGGAACGATTCTTTGGGAAATTGCAGTGCCGTGCCTGTAATCCATGTGATTGAAGGGTTTAAAAA
>CAYYXZ010000285.1:0-1945 GCA_964475715.1 uncultured Marinosulfonomonas sp.
AAACGGGGCCGGAAAATCCACCCTGATGTCGATCCTTTACGGGTTTTACAAAGCCGACGCCGGCGAGATTTTTATTGGCGGCCAAAAGACCCTGATCCCCGATAGTTCCGCCGCGATCGCAGCGGGCATCGGCATGGTGCATCAGCACTTTAAACTGGTCGAAAACTTTACCGTTCTAGAGAATGTAATTCTGGGCATGGAGGATGGCGGGCTGCTAAAACCGTCTCTGGCCAAGGCCCGAAAACTGCTGCAAAAACTGTCGGATGAATACGAACTCAGCGTGGATCCCGATGCGTTGATTGAAAATCTGTCGGTTGGTCATCAGCAGCGGGTTGAAATCCTCAAGGCGCTGTATCGTCAGGCCGATATTTTGATTTTGGACGAGCCGACGGGCGTGCTGACCCCTGTCGAGGCGGATCATTTATTTCGCATTTTAACCGGGCTAAGGGATCAGGGCAAAACCATCATTCTGATCACCCATAAATTGCGCGAAATCATGGAGGTAACCGATACGGTTTCGGTGATGCGCCGTGGTGAAATGACGGCGACGATAAAAACCAAAGACACCAGCCCCGCGCATTTGGCCGAGCTGATGGTTGGGCGCAAAGTTTTGTTGCAAATTAATAAAAAACCGGCGGAACCCGGTAAGCGAATACTGGAAATTGAAAACCTGCAAGTGATTGATGATAAAGGCGTTAAGCGGCTTAAAGGCATTTCGCTTCAGGTGCGTGCCGGTGAAATTCTGGGTATTGCCGGTGTGTCTGGTAACGGGCAAACCGAGCTGTTGGAAGTGTTGGGTGGCTACATGAATGCCACGGGTAAAATCCGCGTGAATGGCACGGAACTGGATCTGACGGGCAAGTATTCTGATGGCCAATCGCGCCGCGCGCACTCCATTGCGCATGTTCCCGAAGACCGTCAGGCGCAGGGTCTGATCATGGATTTTATGGCTTGGGAAAATACGATTTTTGGCTATCAGAATGATGAGATTTATAACAAAAACGCACTGATGATGGACAACGCGGCGATTAGATCCGAAACCGAGGCTAAAATGCAGCGTTTCGATGTGCGCCCACCCAATCCGCGTCTTGCGGCCAAGAATTTTTCCGGCGGCAATCAGCAGAAAATTGTGCTGGCCCGCGAGATCGAGCGCAACCCCGATTTATTACTGATCGGTCAGCCAACCCGCGGCGTGGATATTGGCGCGATTGAATTTATTCACCAACGCATTGTCGAGCTGCGTGATGCGGGCAAGGCGATTTTGCTGGTTTCGGTAGAGTTGGAAGAAATCCTGTCGCTGTCAGACCGTATTATCGTGATGTTTGACGGCCATATTATGGGCCAGCGTATGCCCGATGAGACCGACGAAAAAGAACTGGGGCTGCTGATGGCAGGAATGGACAGCGGTGAGGGCGGGCGTAATGGATAAAATTCCAAGATGGGCCGATGTGGTGCTGATTCCGATGATCAGTCTGGCGCTGGCTTTGACGGCCTCGGGGCTTGTGGTTTTGGCGATTGGCGAAAACCCGTTTCATGCGGTTTGGGTGATTGCCAAAGGCGCTTTGGGCACCACTTCGAATATTGGTCACACACTTTATTATGCCACGAACTTTATGTTCACCGGGCTTGCCGTTGCGGTGGCGTTTCATGCGCGGATGTTCAACATTGGCGGCGAAGGACAGGCCGCAGTCAGTGGCATCGGCGTGGCCGTTGTTTTGCTGGCCTTTGACTGGCCGCACTGGGCAATCGCGCTGCCATTTGCCATTATTGGCGGCGGGTTATTTGGTGCAATGTGGGCGGCTATTCCGGCTTATTTACAGGCAAAACGCGACAGCCATATCGTGATTACCACCATCATGTTCAACTATATTGCGGCCGCCCTGATCGGATTTTTGCTGAACGGTGTTATGAAAAGCCCTCACACCCAAAACGCCGAAACCTTGCC
>CAYYXZ010000286.1:0-1929 GCA_964475715.1 uncultured Marinosulfonomonas sp.
TGCCTTCTACAGTGTCTTTGGGGCGCAATTGGGTTTCAATTAGTGAACTGATCCAGATCCAGAAAAATGCCGCCGCCAAAATGCCGCCGATAATTTTTAACTGCACCCCGGCCCCGATAAACCCGGCCACCAAACCATAAAGCAGCCAGATCGGAGCCAACACCAGCAACGTCCAGAACAGCGCCAGCCGCGCGCTCAGCCCCGTGCCTTTGCCCCCCATAATTCGGGCCAGCAGATAACTGATGCCTGCAATGCCATAAAACAGCAGCGGAGCCACAAAAATCCAGCCAAACATTGCAGCCACCATCAGCCCCTCAAGCGGGACCGCCGCGTCAAGATGTGCTTGGCGCGAAAGCTGCGGCCACTGGGCAATAAAAATCAAAAGACAGGCCACAATCAAAAAGACAAAAACCCGCCCCTCTGAAATTCCGCGCGCCAAATGTCGGCGCATCACCCGGCGCGGACGAATATAACTTTGCAAAATATCGTTTGTGACCGACATATCAATCGCGCCTGTGCATCAACCAAGAAGACAGCCGCTCGCGAATATCATCGGCGATTTCCTCGCTTTGAATTTCATCAACGGCAGACGCCAAAAAGGCCAGCACCAGCAAATCCTGGGCCTCTTTCACCTGAACCCCGCGCGATTGCAGATAAAACATGGCCTCGTCGTCAATCGCACCGGTGGTTGATCCGTGACTGCACAGCACATCATCGGCGTAAATCTCCAGCTCGGGTTTGCCGTAAAACTGGCTGTCACCATCCAGCAGCAACGATTGGCTCATTTGGTAGCCATCGGTTTTTTGCGCGTCGGGCTGCACCAGAATTTTGCCCTGAAACACACCGGTCGCACCGTTGCGCAGCACTTTTTTATAAACCTGACGGCTTTCGCAATTCACCGCATCATGGGTGATAAACACGGTGTCATCATGCAAAAAGTCGCCATCGCCCATGGCCAGACCGGCCACATGGGCAATCGTGTCATCGCCGGTTAATTCCAGCACAATTTCGTTGCGCGTCAGCTTGCCGTTCATCGTCATGGTAAACGATTTAAAGCTGCTTTCGCGCCCCAAACGACCAAACATATGCGTGGCCGCAACCCGCCCATGATCGCGCCCCATTGTGCGAATGTGGTGAAATGCAGCGCCGTCAGCCACATCAATTTCCATCACCGTATTTAAGCGCGCAGCCGCAGAACCATTTTCCAAAATTGTAAGCTCGGCGCCTGCATCCAACTTAATGCAGTGATGCATCATCACATCGGAACCATCTGATTTCCTAAGATAAATCAAATTTATAGGCTTGCTGCATTTTCCTGTCGCATGAATTACCACACCCTGATCGGCATTGGCTGTATTTAGCGTTGCAAGCGGGCGCGGCACTGGCGACTGGCCTGCTTCCTCAAGCGTTCCATAGGTTTTTTGCGCCCAATCCGGCGCATCGCACAGCTGCCAAATTTCAACACCGGCCAACGTTAAATCATCTGACGCAGCCGCATCATAAACCCCGTCAACAAAGACAATTTTCAACCGCTCAATCGCGTCAAACATCGGCTTTTCTGCGTGCTTGAAAACAGCCACAGGTGCCACGTTTTCAGCAATCAAAAGATCGGGTCGGGTGTATTTCCAATATTCATCACGGCGCTGCGGCAGGCCCATCGCCTGAAGCCGCTTTGCCGCGTGCTTGCGGGCATTTTGCATTAGCCGACCTCCGCCAGAATATCGGCGTAACCGTTGTTTTCCACCTCGAGAGCCAGATCGGGACCGCCGGATTTAATTATTTTTCCATCGGCCATAATATGCACCACATCGGGTTTGATATGGTCCAGAAGCCGTTGATAATGCGTGATAACCAGAAATGATCGCCCCTCGCTGCGCAGCGCATTCACGCCCTTGGCCACCAGTTTCATCGCGTCCACATCAAGACCGG
>CAYYXZ010000287.1:0-1912 GCA_964475715.1 uncultured Marinosulfonomonas sp.
TCAGGCTGGAATCATCATGCCCTTTTCCTTGGCCAAACCGCGCATCCGGGCCTGAATTTTTTCAAACGCGCGCACTTCGATCTGGCGGATGCGTTCGCGCGAGACATCATATTGGCCCGATAGTTTCTCCAATGTCACCGGCTTGTCTTTTAGCCGACGCTGGGCCAGAATATCTTTTTCGCGCGCATTAAGCACATCCATTGCCGCGTCCAATAATTCGCGGCGCACGTCCAGCTCGTCTTTTTTCTCGTAATCACCGGCCTGATCGGCATTCTCGTCCTCCAGCCAATCCTGCCATTGCATGGTGCCTTCGCCGTCTGATCCGACTTGGGCATTCAAGGACGCATCGCCGCCCGACATGCGCTGGTTCATCGAAATCACTTCGGCTTCGGTCACGCCCAAATCCGTGGCAATGCGTTTTACATTATCGGGGTGCATGTCGCCGTCTTCCAGCGCACCAATGCGGGCCTTGGCCTTGCGCAGGTTGAAAAACAGCTTTTTTTGCGCAGAAGTCGTGCCCAGTTTCACCAATGACCACGAGCGCAGCACATATTCCTGAATGCTGGCGCGAATCCACCACATGGCGTAGGTGGCCAGACGAAAGCCCTTTTCAGGGTCAAAGCGCTTAACCGCCTGCATCAAACCGACGTTGGCCTCGGAAATCACTTCGGCCGTGGGCAAGCCATAACCGCGATACCCCATGGCGATTTTTGCCGCCAAACGCAGGTGCGATGTGACCATTTTATGGGCCGCTTCGGTATCCTCGCGCTCAACCCAGCTTTTGGCCAGCATATATTCTTCCTCAGGCTCGAGCATCGGAAATTTGCGGATACTTTGCAGGTAATTGTTTAAACCCTGCTCTGGTGATGGCGCGGGTAGTTTGGTGTAATTGCTCATATTTATGGCCCCCCTCGTGGTTTAATGTTTATGACCTTAACATTAAGATAAGCATGATTTCATACATTTCAAGACTTGAATGTTTTCAGGGCCATATCCGGCTTTGGTTACGATTATATGAATACTCGGGCTAAAAGGTCCAGAATTGTGTCAATAATTCACGCAAGCGTGCTTTTGTGTTTCAGATCGGTAATTAATTTGGCCATATCTTCAGGTGTTTCGGCCTCAAAGCTGATTTCTGTGCCGTTTATCGGATGCACAAAGCCCAATGTGGCGGCATGCAGCGCCTGACGTGGAAAAATCCGCGCCGCCGTTTGCCCCGATTCACCCACAGCCTTGGCCGATAATTTGCGTCGTCCGCCATAAACCGGATCACCAATCAGCCCGTGACCGGCATGCGCCAGATGCACCCGTATTTGGTGGGTTCGACCGGTTTCCAGCCAACATTCAACCAGCGATGCGGCCACCGGCGCGCCAAAGGTTTCGATAATGCGACAGCGGGTTACGGCATGACGGCCCGAACCAAACAGCACCGCCTGACGTTGCCGGTCGGTTTTATGGCGGGCCAGATTGGTGGTGATGCGCATGATATTTCCGGCCTCGAAATTCACCCCCTTCACCCCGCGCACCCGCGGATCGGACGCATCGGGTGCGCCGTAAACCACCGCCAGATAACGCCGCTTGACCGTGTGTTTGGCAAATTGCGCCGCCAGACTTTGATGGGCGGCATCGGTTTTGGCAACCACCAGCAAGCCCGAAGTTTGCTTGTCAATCCGGTGCACAATTCCCGGGCGCGCCACCCCGCCAACACCCGACAGGCTATCGCCGCACAAATGCATCAACGCATTCACCAACGTGCCCGATGGCGTGCCCGGCGCCGGATGCACCACCATGCCGACAGCTTTGTTGATGATGATCAGATCGTCGTCTTCAAACACCACATTCAGAGGAATATTTTCGGTCTCGATATGGCTAGCGCTGGCCACAGGAATGCTGATTTCCACCTGATCACCGG
>CAYYXZ010000288.1:0-1907 GCA_964475715.1 uncultured Marinosulfonomonas sp.
AACCCCGAATCCCAGCGGAAGCATCCAAAACCCGAGGATTGGCAGAAAACCCAGAAATCCGCCAATAATCAACAGTAAACCAATAAGCGTTCGAATGCCTGCCGGCACGGTTTTGTTGACCCAGGCCAATTTGCGCAATAGTTTCCATTTGATTTTTTTGCTGTTTTTCATCAAAAATCTACGGCAATCCCCTTTCTTTCCCAATCACCGTAACGCACAGGTTCTGGCCCATCGCGGCCGCCCAGCTCTTTGGGTGGATCGCTGGATTTTGCTTTTTCACGCCGCTCTGCCGCTTCGCTCAGTGCGCGAATTGCGGCGGGGGGCAGCTCTTTTTTCTCGGGCATCTCGGCGCTCTCTTGTTCAACTTGCCGCTATAATATAGGCGGTGGCGTAACATTCAAGCTGCAAAGGAATCCTGCCCATGTCTCACCCCGGTCTTGCGCCGCGCCGCGCCGCTGTTCGTCTGCTGGATGGTGTGTTGGGCAAGGCTGCGCTATTGCCCGAAATGTTAACCAGCGGCGTGATGGATAATCTGGAGCCAAGCGAAAAGGCCCGCGCCCAGCGATTGGCGATTGAAACGCTGCGCTGGATGGATCGGGCGGACCGGATGCTGGGGCCGTTTTTACGCAATAAACCGGAATTGATGGTGCATAATGTGCTGCGCTTGGCTGTGGTGGAATTATGCGTTGAAGGTGCTGCGGCGCACGGGGTTGTGAATGCGGCCGTGAGCATGGTGAAGGCTGATAAAACCCACATGCGCGCGGCCGGAATGGTTAATGCGGTGTTGCGCAAAATTGATCCGGCCAAATGGCAGACCCTGCCGGTGCCCAAGTTGCCCAAATGGTTGCGCAAGCCTTTGGTGGGCGATTACGGCAAGAAAACCGTCGAGGCAATGGAGCTGGCATTTGCCAAAGGCGCGCCGCTGGATTTAACCGCCAAGGGCGATGTGGAGGCCTTGGCCAAGGCTGTCGGGGGTGTGGTTTTGCCAACCGGATCGGTGCGTTTGCATGATGCCGGTCAGGTTTCGGCGCTGGCCGGATATGCTGGGGGCGATTGGTGGGTTCAGGATGCCGCCGCCGCGCTGCCGGCCAAGATTTTGAACGCCAAGGCCGGCGAGCGGGTGCTGGATATGTGCGCCGCACCGGGTGGCAAAACCATGCAATTGGCCGCGGCGGGCGCTCAGGTTGTGGCGATTGATGTGTCCAAGACGCGGATGCAGCGGGTGCAGGAAAATCTGGAGCGCACCGGATTGTCGGCCAATTTGCGCGTCACGGATGCGTTGAAATGGACCGAGGCCCTGTTTGATGCGATTTTGCTGGATGCGCCTTGCAGTGCGACCGGCACGATCCGCCGTCACCCCGATTTGCCCCACGCCAAGGACGGCGCGGATTTTCCGGTGCTGTTTGCCTTGCAGGAGCGCATGATTGACCATGCTTTGACACAGCTGAAACCCGGTGGGCGGCTGGTGTTTTGCACCTGTTCGCTGTTGCCCGACGAAGGCGAAATCCAGATTGAGGATGCTTTGAAACGTCATGCCGGTTTGCGGGTGGAGCCGATTGTTTTGGCCGGCGTTGATTGCGCTTGGCAAACGCCCGAAGGTGGCCTGCGCATTCGGCCCGATTATTGGGCTGATCTTGGCGGTCTGGACGGGTTTTACATTGCGGTTTTGCGAAAGACTGATGCGTAATGCAAAAGCTGGCGGTATTTTTTTGCGGCTGTTGTTTTGGCCGGTTGTCTTGGCGGTGAAATTCCAGAGCAAGACACAGAACCACGCCCCGTCCAAACTGCCGCCGAGATTGCATTTGCTAAGGATGTTTTAAACGCAGCCCAAGCGGCATCATTTGCCAATAACCGTGAATATTGCGGCTATATCGGGCTGGATGAAAACGGCGGATTTATCGCAACCG
>CAYYXZ010000289.1:0-1886 GCA_964475715.1 uncultured Marinosulfonomonas sp.
CTTGCGAATACTAGCACCTGAAGCTAGCGCGTCTACCAATTCCGCCACCTGGGCAATTCTATCAAGTGTGGTAGGGGCGGATTATAGCGACAGATGCGCGGTGTCAACTGCCGCTGTCAGATATTTTTGTCAATCGTATCATGCCTTGTCCACCCCGCCTTAAAAAGCTATTGAAGGGGAATTGTGATTGGAGGATACCCATGTCTAAACTGGTTACCATTTTTGGTGGTTCAGGTTTTGTCGGGCGTTATATTGCGCGGCGGATGGCAAAGGCTGGCTGGCGGGTGCGGGTGGCTGTGCGCCGCCCCAACGAAGCGCTGTTTGTGCAAACTTATGGCGTGGTCGGACAGGTTGAAACCGTGCTGTGCAATCTGCGCAATGACAATTCGGTGCGCGCCGCATTGCAAGGTGCCGATGCGGTGGTGAACTGCGTTGGAATTATGATTAATCGGGCCGGCAATAAATTTGATGCCGTGCAGCATGAAGGGGCCGAACGGGTCGCGCGCTTTGCCGCACTTGAGGGTGTCGAGCGGCTGGTGCATCTTTCGGCCATCGGTGCCGATATTGACAGCGACAGCGTTTATGCCCGCACCAAAGGCTTGGGTGAGCAAGCCGTGTTAACCTATTTTCCGGCTGCAACAATCCTGCGCCCGTCGGTTATATTTGGCACCGAGGATAAATTTTTTAACCGCTTTGCCTCGATGGCCAGCTTTAGCATGGTTTTGCCGGTGCTTGGCGGCGATACAAAATTTCAGCCGGTTTATGTTGACGACGTGGCCGCGGCCGCGTTCGAGGCGATTACAGGCGATGGACCGCGTGGAATTTACGAGCTGGGCGGGCCGCAGGTTGCAAGTTTCAAGACGCTTGTGCAGCAAATGTTGCAAGTGATCCAGCGCCGCCGTCTGGTGGTTAACCTGCCGTTTTGGGTGGGTCGGATTATGGGCTTTGGTTTTGATATGATGCAAAAAATAACGCGTGATCTGATCCCGAATGTTTTCATCACGCGCGATCAGGTCCGCCTGTTGCGCCATGATAATGTGGTTGGCGATGGCATGCGTGGCCTGCGTGATCTGGGCGTGAAACCCACACCGCTTGAGATTGTGATACCTGAATATTTGTGGCGCTTCCGTCCGTCGGGTGAATTTGCCACCATTAAGGAATCCGCAAAAAAATTGCGTGGATCCCAGTCGTGAAATTAAGGAAATAATATGATCGAGAACACCACGATTATCGCCCTGTTTTTAGGGGCGCTGGAAGGGTTGACCGAATTTATTCCGGTTTCCTCGACCGGGCATTTGCTGTTGGCGGGGCATTTTCTGGGTTTTGAATCTGCGGGAAAATCATTCGAGGTGGTGATTCAGCTGGGCGCCGTTTTGGCGATTTTGACGCTTTATGCGGGCAAGCTGTGGGAGGTGTTTCGCACGGCCCCAAGTGATCCGCAATCGCGCCGGTTTTTGCTGTCGGTTTTGCTTGCGTTTCTGCCCGCCGCGGCGATCGGGGTGATGGCGCACGGCTTCATTAAAACGGTGCTGTTTGAAACGCCGATGTTGATTGCGATTATGTTAATCCTTGGCGGGTTTGTTTTGCTTTGGGTGGACCGGATGGCGTTAACGCCGCGCCATGATGATGCGATGCGCTTTCCGATTTCGATGTCGGTTAAAATCGGGTGTATCCAATGTTTGGCGATGATCCCCGGCGTGTCGCGCTCAGGGGCCACGATTGTCGGCGCTTTGCTTTTGGGTGCCAATAAACGCGCGGCGGCGGAATTTTCGTTCTTTTTGTCAATGCCGACCATGGCCGGTGCCTTTGCCTATGACCTTTATAAAAACCGTAATGTGCTGGATGCCGGTGCGATCAATGAAATTCTGGTCGGATTTGTGATGGCC
>CAYYXZ010000290.1:0-1848 GCA_964475715.1 uncultured Marinosulfonomonas sp.
ATGACGCATTTTCCTGCGCCCACCGCGCGCATGCTTCAACGGCTGCTGTTGCTGCTGAAATGACAGCCGCCGCAGGACCGCTGATGCTGGAAGAAGTCAACGCCTTAACCGAAGCTTTGGAAGATCCGCAACGCCCCTCCGTGGCGATTGTCGGTGGTGCCAAGGTTTCATCAAAAATCGCGGTTTTGAAAAATCTGGTTGGCAAACTGGACGCGGTGATTATCGGTGGCGGCATGGCAAATACGTTTTTATTTGCCGATGGCGCGCCGATGGGCAAATCATTGCACGAGGCCGACCAGCTGGAAACCGTCAAGGAAATTCGCGCGCTGGCTAAAAAATCGGGCTGTAAACTGCTGCTGCCAAGTGATGTGGTGATTGCACGCGAATTTGCCGCCGGTGCGGCCTGCGAAACCGTGGCCAATGACGCCTGCCCTGATGACGCGATGATTTTGGATGCAGGCCCCAAAGCCCTGCTGGATTTTCAGGCCGAACTGGCCGTCTCTAAAACCATTCTCTGGAACGGGCCACTTGGTGCCTTTGAGATCGAACCCTTTGACATCGCCACCAAGGGTCTTGCCAAAACCGCAGCCGAATTAACCCGTGCAAATCTGGCCGTTTCTGTGGCCGGTGGCGGCGATACGGTTGCGGCGCTGAATGTGGCCGGTGCGGCCGATGATTTCACCTATGTTTCCACCGCCGGTGGCGCGTTTCTTGAGTGGCTTGAAGGCAAGGAATTGCCCGGACTTGCCGCGCTGAACAAAGCTTAAACCAGATTAATAAAGGATAAAAAACCATGGCACTAATTACGATGAGACAGCTGCTGGACCATGCTGCTGAATATAATTACGGCGTTCCGGCCTTTAATATCAACAACATGGAGCAAGGTCTGGCGATTATGCGCGCGGCTGAAAAAGTTAACGCGCCGGTGATTATGCAAGCCAGCCGCGGCGCGCGTGCTTATGCCGGCGACATCATGTTGCGCCATATGATTCAGGCGCTTTCTGAAATGTTTCCGGGCATTCCGATTTGTATGCATCAGGATCACGGCAACAATGAATCCACCTGTCTTTCGGCCATCCGCCACGGATTTACTTCGGTGATGATGGACGGATCATTAGAAGAAGACATGAAAACCCCCGCCGATTTTGACTATAATTCCGGCATCACCAAACGGGTCGCCGACATGGCCCATTGGGTTGGCGCGTCGGTTGAAGGCGAGCTGGGCGTGCTGGGATCGCTGGAAACCGGCGAAGCGGCCGAGGAAGACGGCTCGGGTGCGGTTGGCAAATTGTCGATGGAGCAGCTGTTGACCGACCCTGACGAAGCGGTTGAGTTCGTTAAAATCACCAAAGTTGACGCGCTGGCAATCGCTTGCGGCACCAGCCACGGGGCTTATAAATTCTCGAGCAAACCCACCGGCGAAACCTTGGCCATGAGCCAGATCGCCGCAATCCACGCCAAGCTGCCAACCACCCATTTGGTGATGCACGGGTCATCCTCGGTGCCGCAATATTTGCAGGATCTGATCAATAAATACGGCGGTGAAATGGCGCAAACTTACGGTGTTCCGGTCGAGGAAATCGAAAAAGGCATCAAAATGGGTGTGCGCAAGGTCAATATCGACACCGATAACCGCATGGCGTTAACCGCTCAGTTCCGCAAGGTTGCAATGGAAAATCCAGCCGAGTTTGACCCGCGCAAATTCATGATCCCGGCGATGAAAGAAATGCAGGATCTGGTGCAGGATCGTTTCGAGCGTTTCGGCACAGCCGGCAATGCGGCCAAAATCAAAATCATCTCGATGGACGATATGGCCAAGCGTTATGCCGATGGCTCACTTGATCCGAA
>CAYYXZ010000291.1:0-1802 GCA_964475715.1 uncultured Marinosulfonomonas sp.
GACAATGAAAACCGTCTGGAATGCGATGAATGCGACGCTTATTTTGACCACCTGATGCTGATTGACAAAACACAGGAACCGGGGTCGGAAACTTCGGTAATCGGGGTTTACCGGCTGCTGCGATGCGATCAGGCGGAAAAAGCGGGCGGGTTTTATTCCGAGGCTGAATATGATCTGGCCAAATTAAAAAACAGTGGGCGCAAATTGCTGGAATTGGGGCGATCTTGTGTGCATAAAGATTATCGCGGTAGCTCTGCGATGTATCATTTGTGGAATGGTCTTGGGGCTTATGTGGTTGAACACGGCATTGAATTATTGTTCGGAGTGGCCAGTTTTCATGGCACCGAGCTTGCCAAAATCCGCGCGCCATTGGCCTATTTGCATCACAACCATCTGGCGCTGGAAAATTTGCGCGTCAGGGCGCATCAGGCGCATTTCCAGAGCATGGATTTGATGGCGGCAGATCAAATTGATCGCCGCGCCGCATTGCGCCAATTGCCGACCTTGATCAAAGCCTATTTGCGCATGGGCGGGCGCGTTGGCGAGGGGGCATTTATTGACCACAGCTTTAACACCACGGATGTGCTGATCATGATGGACACCTACAAAGTCAGCGACAAACAGCGCAGCCTTTATATCAAAGGGCGCGACGTGTGAGCAGCACCTGGTTCCCCGAAAACGAGCCGGATCCGGTGCAGATTGGCCCGTTGGGTTGGATCAGGGCGATTTTACGCGGGGTTTCGATGATTCTGGTGCTTTTGTTCGGCTTGGCGCTGCTGTTATTGTTGCGCCTTATCGAGCGGCCAATTTGGGGGCTGAAACGTCCGATAACGCCCTATGTCACTCAGGGGGTTTGCAAAATATTATTATTTATCATGGGCTTGAACGTTTCTGTTAATGGTAGATGGATGACGCAAAACGGTGCCATCGTTGCCAATCATTCCTCATGGATTGATATTCTCTCTATAAACGCGGCCAAACGGATTTATTTTGTGGCCAAATCCGAGGTCTCGAGCTGGCCGCTGGTTGGTTGGCTGTCGCGCGCCACCGGCACGGTGTTTATTGCGCGGCGCCCGCAGGATGCGAAAATCCATCAGGATATTTTTGAAAAACGGCTGCAGGCGGGACATAAACTGATGTTTTTTCCCGAAGGAACCTCGACAGATGGATTGCGGGTTTTGTCATTTAAACCAACGCTTTTCGAGGCGTTCTTTGCGAAAAATTCGTGTGAAAATCTGTATATTCAGCCCGTCACGGTAAAATATAACGCGCCAGTTGATCAGGAGCCGCGGTTTTATGGTTGGTGGGGCGATATGGATCTGGGGTCGCATTTGTTAAAATCTTTGGCCCAACGCAAACATGGATCGGTTCAGGTAATTTATCACGCGCCGGTTGCGGTGGCCGATTTTGAGGGGCGCAAGGAATTGGCCAAATATTGCGAGGATGTGGTGCGGGCGGGCATGTTTGGCAACACAGACGTTTAGGCGTCTGGCTGCTCCAGCGGCAATCTGGGCTGGTCGACATCATTTTTGGGCGGATAGACCAGACCTGCGGAAATAACCAGCTTCATGGCATCGCCCACAGTCATGTCCAGCTCGATGATATCGACTTTGGGAACAAACAGCAAAAAACCGGATGTGGGGTTTGGGGTGGTCGGGAAAAACACCGAGGTCAATTCGCCATCTACCGGAATTTTCTGCTTCACCTCGCCTTTGGTTCTGGTCGAAATAAAGGCAACGGCCCAAATTCCCTTGCGCGGATATTCAATCAGGCAGGCCTTGTCAAACGAGGTTTCCGACTGG
>CAYYXZ010000292.1:0-1780 GCA_964475715.1 uncultured Marinosulfonomonas sp.
GAATATTTTGTTTCATTCTACGATTATTACCAACCCGAGGCTTACGTTGCGCGCACCGATACCTTCATCGAAAAAGACAGCGCCATAAACGAGCAAATCGACCGGATGCGCCACTCGGCCACGCGCTCTTTGCTGGAACGTGACGATGTGATCATTGTGGCCTCGGTGTCGTGCATTTACGGCATTGGGTCGCCCGAAACCTACACCGAAATGACGCAGGATCTGCTCTGCGGTGAAAATTATGATCAGCGCGAAATCATGCAGGGGCTGATTGCCCAGCAGTATAAACGCTCTGATAACGCCTTTGCGCGCGGCACGTTTCGGGTGCGCGGCGATAGCCTGGAAGTTTGGCCCAGCCACCTTGAAGATCGAGGCTGGCGCTTTTCATTTTTTGGCGACGCGCTGGAAGGCATCACCGAATTTGACACCCTGACCGGTGCGAAATCTGCCAAGCTGGACAAGGTGCGAATTTACGCCAATTCGCATTACGTCACCCCGCATCCGACGCTGGTGCAGGCGATTAAAAACATTAAAATCGAGCTGCATCAGCGGCTGAAATATTTCAACGACACGGGTAAATTGCTCGAGGCCCAGCGGCTTGAGCAACGTTGCCGGTTTGATCTGGAAATGATGGAAGCCTCCGGTTTTTGCGCCGGCATCGAAAACTATTCGCGCTACTTAACGGGGCGCAACACCGGCGAGCCACCCCCGACCCTGTTTGAATACATCCCCGATAACGCGCTGGTTTTTGCCGATGAATCCCACGTTTCCGTGCCCCAGATCGGCGGCATGTTCAAGGGTGATTTTCGGCGCAAATCCACCCTGTCCGAGCACGGTTTCCGCCTGCCCTCGTGCATGGACAACCGGCCGCTGAAATTTGAAGAATGGGACGCGATGCGCGGCCAGTCCATCTTTGTTTCTGCTACCCCGCAGAATTGGGAGCTGGAGCAAGCGGGCGGTGTTTTCGTTGAGCAGGTGATCCGCCCCACCGGCCTGCTAGAGCCGGTTTTGGAAATTCGCCCCGTTGGGATGCAGGTCGATGATCTGCTGGACGAAGTGCGTCTGGTCGCCGCCAAGGGCATGCGCACGCTGGTCACGACCCTGACCAAACGCATGGCCGAAGATCTGACCGAATATATGCACGAACAGGGCATTCGGGTGCGTTACATGCACAGTGACATCGACACGCTAGAGCGCATCGAAATCCTGCGTGATTTGCGCCTTGGGGCCTTTGATGTGCTGATCGGGATTAACCTGCTGCGCGAGGGGCTGGATATTCCGGAATGCGGTTTGGTGGCCATTCTGGATGCCGATAAAGAAGGCTTCTTGCGCTCGCAAACTTCGCTTGTGCAAACCATCGGCCGTGCCGCGCGTAATGTCGAGGGCCGCGTGATTATGTATGCCGACCGGATCACCGGCAGTATGCAGCGCGCGATGGATGAAACCGAGCGCCGCCGCACGCGCCAGATTGCCTATAACATTGAGCACGGCATCACGCCGCGAACGGTGCAGAAAAACGTCGATGATGTGCTGTCGGGGCTTTACCGCGGCGATACCGATATGGGCCGGATCACGGCCACGGTTGATGCGCCGATGGTGGGTGAAAATCTGGCCAGCCATCTGGAGGCGTTGCGGCTCAAGATGCGGGCGGCTGCGGAAAATCTGGAGTTCGAGGAAGCCGCGCGATTGCGTGACGAGGTGAAGCGGTTGGAAGCGGTGGAGCTGGCCGTGGCGGATGATCCGTTGGCGCGCCAATCGGCGGTGGAGGCGGCGAGTTCGG
>CAYYXZ010000293.1:0-1760 GCA_964475715.1 uncultured Marinosulfonomonas sp.
TTTTCCTGTTTTTCGGTATTTTCCCGCTGCTGAACGCGGTGTTTGATTTTGCCTCTTACGCCATCACCCTGACCCTGCTGCGCCGTGGCCAGCGCTCAAAATTCGCCATCCTGTTCGGCTTTGCCGATCTGGCCGTTGCCTTGGGGCTGTTTTTGGCGCTGGGTGCGGCACTTACCCTGATCCTGACCGGTGTGAACGCCATTGCCGATGTGCCACTGCTGGATCTGGGGGTGTTGTTTGCCGGTATCCGTGAAAATCCGGCCGATTACTGGTGGCTGTATCTGATGCTGTTTTCCACCATCATCCCCACCGGACTGCATTTCGCCGCCGCGCTATTTGCCGTGCAAACCCTGATCCCGTACGGCTGTTTTCTGCGCGACTGGCTGGCGCGAAAGGTTCAGACCTGCCCCAATGACACCCTGACCGCCGGCCTGATCCCCTTTGCACTGGGCGCGCTGTGGTGCTTGCCGTTTCTGACTGTCGGCCTTGCGGCATATCTCATCTGGGCCTACCTTATCGGCGATTGGGGTATCGCCGTTTTATGGTGGTATTTCGAACAATTATTCGAACTGGCCCAGATGCTTGGCGCGTTTTAAGCCTGCTTGGGCTATTTGGCCACGGCCTTTCCTGTCACCATGCCAAAACCCATCGTCAAACGCCTTACGATTGGCGCATCGGCCGGAATGTCAAATTTAGCCAGCATATCGGCCGGATTTTCATAGGCCAGCCAGACCGCTCCATCGGCATCCTGATAGGCCAGAATACGGGCGGGCAGCACAACTCCGGCCAGCGGGTTTTGCTGTATGGCCAATGTGCCGACCTTGGGGTTTCCGAAAATCAGCAAGGTTGACGGGGCCAGATCCAGCCCTGCGGATTTGGCAGCCTTGGCATGCTCAACCCGGGCAATAACCGTGGCTCCGGCACCTTCAACGGCAGCGGTCAACCGGTTTATGGTTTCCTCGACCGAATGGGGGCTGGCGACTTTTATCATCTCGGCACTGGCAATCGTGGCCATAAGCGACATGGCGGCGGCTAGGGCGATTTTATACATTTATATCTCTCTTTTAAAATGGTTTACTTTGGATAGTCGTAAGGAATGCTACTGGCTTTGTTAAAGTAGATCACATAAAAAGATCGTGAACTTGCGAAAGGTCACCTATGTTAAAAACCCGTATCATCCCCTGTCTTGATGTTGCCGATGGGCGCGTTGTGAAGGGCGTGAATTTCGTTGATCTGGTGGATGCCGGAGACCCCGTCGATGCCGCGCGTGCCTATGATGCGGCCGGTGCCGACGAGCTGTGCTTTCTGGATATTATGGCAACCGAGCAAAATCGCGGCACCATGTTTGATCTGGTCACCCGCACGGCCGAGCAATGTTTTATGCCGCTGACCATCGGCGGTGGCGTGCGAAATTCAGGCGATGTGCGTGCGTTGTTGCTGGCCGGTGCCGACAAGGTTTCGTTTAATTCCGCCGCCGTGGCCAACCCTGATGTTGTGGCCCACGCCGCCAATCATTTCGGCAGCCAGTGCATTGTGGTGGCGATTGACGCCAAAACCGTGGCCCCCGGCAAGTGGCAGATTTTTACCCATGGCGGGCGCAAAGCCACGGGGATTGATGCGGTGGAATTTGCGCGGCTGGTGGTGTCCAAAGGGGCCGGAGAAATTCTGCTGACCTCGATGGATCGTGACGGCACCAAACAGGGTTTCAACCTGCCCCTGACCCGCGCTATTTCCGATGCGGTTCCGGTGCCGGTGATTGC
>CAYYXZ010000294.1:0-1728 GCA_964475715.1 uncultured Marinosulfonomonas sp.
AGCAGTTCGGCCCCGCTACGCCGCTGATTGATTTGCTTGATTTGCCCGCCGAAAGACGAAGCGCGCTGCAAAATATTCCGTCTGAAAATGTAATGCCGTCACTGGATCTGGCGGCTGAATTTTTGAAGTTGAACCGTTCATGGATAAGCAATTCAAAATTGGCTTTGCGTAAACAGGCGCTGCTGGAGCAAGCCGGTAAAATAGATTAGAGATCAGGTTATGTCCAAAACTGCCAAACCTCCGCTGACCAAATCGCATGGCCGAAAATCCATTTCCGCCACCGTGCAGCCCAGCGATTTGATGGGCGAAACACCGCGTCTGAAAAATGCTTGGCAGGTGAAAATTATCACCCTTTTCCCCGGCGCATTCCCCGGTGTTCTGGCGGAATCCCTGACCGGTCGTGCGTTGCAAGAGGGTTTGTGGCAGCTGGAAACAATCGATCTGCGCCCCTTTGGTGAAGGGCGACATAAAAACGTTGATGACACCCCGTCCGGTGGAGGCGCGGGCATGGTTTTGCGCGCCGATGTGGTGGGCAGGGCGCTGGAAAAAGCGCAGATCCGCACGCCGACCGATCCGGCCAGATGGCCCGTGATTTACCTGTCGCCGCGCGGCAAACCGATGACGCAGGAGATGGTGCAGCGATTCGCCAAAACGGACGGAATGACCCTGCTTTGTGGCCGTTTTGAAGGCGTGGACGAGCGTGTGATCGAGGAATTTGCCATTCAAGAGGTCAGTTTGGGGGATTTTGTGCTAACCGGCGGCGAGATTGCCGCACAGGCCTTGATTGATGCCACGGTCCGTCTTATACCGCGCGTTCTGGGTAATCAGGCATCAACCGAGGAAGAATCGTTTTCCGCGGGTTTGCTTGAGCATCCGCAATACACAAGACCGGCCACCTGGAAGGGCCGCGCGATACCGGAAATGCTTCTGTCCGGCCATCACGCGAATATCTCTGACTGGCGCCAAAAAATGGCCGAAAGGCTGACCAAGAAACGCCGACCCGATCTCTGGCGGGCTTATTGTGAGAAAAACAATAGGGACCCGAATGAAGACCAAGAGCAATAGGGACGCACCAACACTTCGCGGGCAAACCGTGAGCATTTATAAAGGAGCGTTTCAGATGAACCTGATCGCACAATTGGAAGCCGAGCAAATCGCCGCGCTTGCCAAAGAAATTCCGGATTTCAAAGCCGGTGACACCATCCGCGTTGGTTACAAAGTAACCGAGGGCACCCGCACGCGTGTGCAAAACTACGAGGGCGTTTGTATCGCCCGCAAAGGTGGTTCGGGGATTGCCGCGGCCTTTACCGTGCGCAAAATTTCGTTTGGTGAAGGTGTGGAACGTGTGTTCCCGCTGCATTCGACCAATATTGAAAGCATCACAGTTGTGCGTCGTGGCCGTGTTCGCCGTGCCAAGCTGTATTATCTGCGTTCGCGTCGTGGTAAATCGGCACGTATCGCCGAAGACACCAATTACAAACCCAAAAAATCTTAAGGAGTCCGGACATGAGAAAAGATATTCACCCCGACTACCACATGATCAAAGTGAAAATGACCGATGGCACGATCATTGAAATGATGTCGACTTATGGATCCGAAGGCGAGCAGCTGTCGCTTGAGGTTGACCCATCGGTACACCCGGCTTGGACCGGCGGCGGAACACGCCTGCTGGATACCGGCGGACGGGTTTCCAAGTTTAAAAAGAAATACGAAGGTCTGGGCTTTTAA
>CAYYXZ010000295.1:0-1706 GCA_964475715.1 uncultured Marinosulfonomonas sp.
CCAATGTGCGCACGCAGGTCTGAACCACGGTTGCGCCCAATGTACCGCTCAGCCCCCAGTCGGCGCTGCCACTGGCGAATATCTTGCCGTGGAACCGCAATTTTCGCAAATCGTGTAATCGCAGGTGGGCGGCGATTTTTTTGCGCTGGTTTGGCGATGCGACAAAGTCAAATTGTGTCGGTTTTTGCGTGTCCAGGTTGGAAACCCGCAGTTTCTGCATTTTTTGGCTGTCGGTTGTCATAACGGTATGCTTTTCCATTCTTGAAACAGGCGCGATCATTCTATAGGTCTGTGGTATAAAGCCGGTTAAGGGCTGCAAAAGATTATGGCAAGGGCGGTGTAAATGTCAAAACCTATTGAGTGGATAAGAGCGGGGGCTGCGATTGCTGTTCTTATTGTTCTGGCTGGCTGTTCGGCCACCTACCAAAACCACGGTTATGTTCCGACGAACGCCCAACTGGAAGAAATCGTGGTTGGTGTGGATAGCCGCGAAACCGTTGCCCAGGCGATCGGGCGGCCCACGTCTTTTGGGGTGCTGCAAAGCGGCGGCTGGTATTACACCCAAAGCCGCTGGCGCCATTTTGGCCTTAAAGCCCCGCAAGTTATTGACCGACAGATCGTTGCGATTAGTTTTGCAGATGACGGAATCGTTAAAAATATCGAGCGATTCACGCTGGAAGACGGGCGCGTTATTACCTTGTCGCGGCGGGTGACCGATAGCAATATTCAGGACGTTTCTTTCTTGCGACAGCTGATGGGCAACCTTGGTAACTTACAGGTTGGCGATATGTTGGGCGGCAATTAAGGCCTGATTTTAACCCGTTATGTAAAAATGTCGCGAAGCCTGTCCGGTTTCTCACGGTCTTTAAATGATTCTTCATTCCTGTCGACGAATGTGCAGGCAACGGAGACAGGTTTTTGGGTCACAACATATGCGTGGCCGCCTGTTATCCCTGTGTGGAGAACAGATTTATGTCGCTTTGGAACAATTTGAAGCTCTCGGTGAAATTGCCGCTGATCATGATAACGCTTGCGGCTGTGGCCTCTGTTACTATGGGGGTTCTGGGTTACATCAGCGCTAGACAAACCTTGGAGCATGAGGCCGAGGTTCGGCTTCAGGCTGCACTTGAAATGCGCAAAAACAGCATTTCGGTGTGGTATGATAATAAGGCAAATGTGATCGGTTCGCAATCCGGTAGCCCGGCAGTATCACAGGCGCTATCGGATTTTATTAAATATCATCAGACCAAGGATCATGATAAAGTATCACCTCAGAAAGAGCAGGGCCTGGGGCCGCAAGCGGATCAGCATAGCATTGAAAAGCTCACAGAGGAAGCTGGGCAGCCTAAGGAGGCTTTTCAAGCCCATCACAAACGCCACCATGCATTTTTTCAGGCACTGAGTGAGGGCAATGATTTTGCCGATATCTATCTAATTGATGGGGCCGGAAATATTGTTCACACTCTCTCAAAGCTGGCAGATTTTGGAACAAATCTTGTTGATGGGAAATGGAGAGATACGCATCTTGCAGAAATATTTAACAAAGCGTTAACCTTGAATGAAAAACAAACTATCTTTTCGGGTTTCACAGAATATGAGCCAGACAATAGTAGGGTATCCGGATTTATTGCATCACCGATTTTTTCACCGGAAGGTTCTGTTATCGGGGTTTATGCAGTTAAAGTTTTGGTAGAATCTCTTAGCTC
>CAYYXZ010000296.1:0-1667 GCA_964475715.1 uncultured Marinosulfonomonas sp.
AACATTTTCAACTCGTCTTGCGTTTTGGCCAGCCCGCAAACCAGCACCGACGCCAGCTTTGAGCGCGTCGAGGCCATCATCGCGCATGAGTATTTTCACAACTGGACCGGCAACCGGATTACCTGTCGCGACTGGTTTCAGCTTTGCCTGAAGGAAGGTCTGACCGTGTTTCGCGATCAATCCTTTACCGGTGATCTGCGCGGCCATGCGGTAAAGCGGATCAAGGATGTGTTGCAGCTGCGCGGGCGCCAATTTCGCGAAGACCAAGGGCCGCTGTCGCACCCGGTTCGCCCCGACAGCTTCGTTGAAATCAACAACTTTTACACCGCCACAATCTATGAAAAAGGTGCCGAAATCATTGGCATGTTAAAACGTCTGGTCGGCGATACGGCCTATTCAAAAGCGCTCGATCTGTATTTTGAGCGCCACGACGGTCAGGCGGCCACAATCGAGGATTGGCTAAAGGTGTTCCAAGATACCACAGGGCGCGATCTGAGCCAGTTCAAACGCTGGTATTCACAGGCCGGAACCCCGCGTTTAAGCGTGCGCGATGATTTTAGTAACGGCACTTACCGGCTTGATTTTGAACAATTTACACCGCCAACCCCGGGGCAGGATTTAAAAGAGCCGCAAGTGCTGCCAATCGCCGTCGGCCTGCTGGATGCCAGCGGCAAAGAGGTGCAAAAAACCGTAGTTCTGGAAATGAGCAAAGCGCAGCAAAGCTTTAGTTTTGAGGGGCTGTCAAGCAAACCTGTGCCCTCGATTTTGCGCGGATTTTCGGCCCCTGTGATTTTAAGCCGTGAAACCAACAACGCCGAGCGCGCCTTTTTGCTGGCCAATGACACCGACCCTTTCAACAGATGGGAAGCCGGGCGTGATCTGACCAAAAACTGCATCTTGACGATGATAAATCAGGGGGCAAAATTGCCAACCGATTATCTGGATGCTTTGGCCAAGGTCGCGGCTGACGACACGCTTGATCCGGCCTTTCGCGCCATAACCCTGCTCCATCCGGGAAATGACGAGCTGGCGCAGGATTTATTCGAGTCCGGCACCACGCCTGACCCGCAGAAAATATACGATGCTTTGACAAACTGGACAATCGACGTTGCCAATCACATGGGCGACGATCTTTTCAAGTTGCACATAAATAATGCCGTGACGGGCACATATTCACCGGATGCCGAAAGCGTTGGAAAACGTAAACTTCAGGCAACGTTGCAGGGCTTTATTTCGCGTCTGGATAATGGTGATCTGGCGCGCAAAAACTATGCACAGGCAACAAATATGACCGAACAGCTTTCAGCCCTGAATTGCCTGCTGAACATCGGGCAAGGACAGCCCGAGCTGGGCGCATTTTATCAACAATGGTCCCACGACAGGCTGGTGATTGATACCTGGTTTTCCAGCCAAACCTTGCAAGCCACCCCGCAAAAAGCCGCCCAAATCGCGACCGATCTGACCAAACACGCCGATTTCGATTATAAAAACCCCAACCGGTTTCGCGCCGTTATTGGCGGCCTTTCAATGAACGCGGCAGGCTTTCACGACCCGACGGGTGCTTCTTACAAACTGATCGCGGATTGGCTGATAAAACTGGACCCCCTAAACCCGCAAACCACCGCAAGAATGAGCAGCGCCTTTCAGTCATACAAACGCTACGATAC
>CAYYXZ010000297.1:0-1651 GCA_964475715.1 uncultured Marinosulfonomonas sp.
TTGCGTGATGTTTCGGCTGATGAGCTGGCCCCGCTGATCTGTAAACATCCATTGGCCGAGACGGATGAATTTTGGGATTATCCCGAAGGCGTGCCGATGATTGACGGCGATCACGTCACCGACGAGGCCGGAACCGGTTTTGTTCACACCGCCCCCAGCCACGGTGCCGACGATTATGAATGTTTCGTCAATCGCGGCTGGACGGATCGGATGACCAATAATGTTGGCGAAAGCAGCGAGTTTCTAGAGCATGTTCCGTTCTTTGCCGGCCTGCAAGTGTTTGACCGCAAAGGCAAGGAAGGCAAGGCCAATAACGCTGTGCTGGCCAAGTTGATCGAGGCTGGCGCGCTGATTGCGCGTGGTCGGGTTAAACACAGCTATCCGCATTCTTGGCGCTCCAAGGCGCCGATCATTTTTCGCAACACCCCGCAGTGGTTTGTGGCGATTGACAAGGAGCTGAACGATGGCATGGACACCCATGGCAAAACCATCCGCCAGCGCGCCCTGACCGAAATTGACAACGTAAAATGGACGCCGCAAAAGGGCCGCAACCGTCTGTTTGCGATGATCGAAAACCGCCCCGATTGGGTGATGAGCCGCCAACGCGCCTGGGGTGTGCCGCTGTCTTGTTTCATCCGTGATGCGGGTAATGGCGAAGTGGAATTGCTGCGCGATCCGGCCGTGAATGCGCGGATTGCCGATGCGTTTCGGGTTGAAGGCGCTGATGCGTGGTTTGCCGATGGCGCGCGCGCGCGTTTCCTTGAAGGTGTTGAAAACGCTGATGAATGGGAAATGGTCAGCGACATTCTGGACGTCTGGTTTGATTCTGGATCGACCCACGCCTTTGTTCTGCGTGACCGCGAGGATGGCGCAAAAGACGGTATCGCCGATCTGTATCTTGAAGGCACCGACCAGCATCGCGGCTGGTTTCATTCCTCATTATTGCAAAGCTGTGGCACCAACGGACGCGCGCCTTATCGCGGGGTTTTGACGCATGGTTTTACGCTGGATGCCAAGGGCATAAAAATGTCGAAATCTTTGGGCAACACCATGGTTCCCGAGCAGATCACCAAACAATACGGTGCCGATATTTTGCGCCTTTGGGTGGCGCAGGTTGATTTTAGCGCCGATCAGCGCATTGGCCCTGAAATCCTGAAAAACGTGGCCGACAGTTACCGGCGCCTGCGCAACACCATGCGTTTTATGCTGGGGTCACTGGCCGATTTTGACGCAAGCCAGACCGTGGAACCTGCCGAAATGCCCGAGCTGGAACGCTGGGTTCTGCATCGTGTGTCCGAGCTGGATCAAGTGGTGCGCGAAGGCTACGATAAATACGATTTCCAAGGTGTGTTCCAGTCGCTATTTCAGTTTGCCACTGTGGACCTTTCGGCGTTTTATTTCGATATCCGCAAGGACGCGCTTTATTGTGACAAAGGCAGTCTGGAGCAACGCGCCGCCCTGAGCGTGCTGGATATTTTATATGATCGGCTGACCAAATGGCTGGCCCCGATTCTGGTGTTCACGATGGAGGAGGTCTGGCTGCAACGCCACGCTGGCGATGATGTTTCGCTGCATCTGCTGGATATGCCAGAAACGCCGGCCGATTGGCGCGATGATGCGCTGGCCGCCAAATGGGATACCTTGCGCAAAC
>CAYYXZ010000298.1:0-1642 GCA_964475715.1 uncultured Marinosulfonomonas sp.
GTTTCCGACCCCGGTTCCTGTGTTTTGTCAATCAGCATCAGGTGGTCAAAATAAACGTCGCATTCATCGCATTCCAGACGATTTTCATGGTCCACCATTGGCCCGTCTCCGCCCAGCTCGGCCACAAATATCTCGTAACGCAGCCGCTGGATCAGGATAATATCCGCCTCGGATCGGGCAAGCCGGATATCATACTTGGAGGTGTCGTTTTTCATCAAAGGGCTGCTCTCAACGCGGATTGTTGCTTTGGTTTACGAACTGTAGCGGTCAATAGCAACAGACATCGAAATCGGGTAGCGGCGCAGTTTGATTTGCATTACTGGCCGCCAAAATAAACCGCAGATCTTTGGGGCTGCGTTTCGTGATATTTGATGGACTAAAAAATACACACCCGACGCCATGCAAATAATCGGGGTTGGCATTGCCAGCACCATTGCTTTTCACAGACAAAACGTAATCCCTTCTTCTTTTCTTAAATACCTCTGGCCACACCCCTTGCATCAAAACAGCAGCCCGCCTAACACATGGATTATG
This sequence comes from uncultured Marinosulfonomonas sp., assembly GCA_964475715.1. Taxonomy (GTDB): domain Bacteria; phylum Pseudomonadota; class Alphaproteobacteria; order Rhodobacterales; family Rhodobacteraceae; genus Profundibacter. The sequence continues at coordinate 535 of CAYYXZ010000298.1, forward strand.
CATTCTATTTTTGACCAAGGCCCCGCCGCCCCCTGCCCCGATAATTTCAACATGGCCCAATACGTGCTGGCCAGATCCAGGCTTTTGGCCGGCAAAACCATGCTGTCAATCATCGGCGATAACAGCAGTCAGGACTGGAGCTTTAGAAAAATAGAAACATCCGTTCGCGGTGTGGCCACCGGATTGCTGCAAGCCGGGCTAAAACCGAATGACCGCATCCTGATGCGTCTGGGCAATACGCCAGAATTTGCCATCCTGTTTTTGGCCGCCATCAGCGCAGGGATTATTCCGGTGCCGACCTCGGCCCAGTTAACCGCCGCCGAAGTCAATAAAATCTGCGACGATCTGTCACCGGACCTGATTGTGTCGGATCACAACATCGCCCTGCCCAGCCAACCCGAATGCCCCGTCATCAGCGCCCAAACCCTGCATGAATTTTACAAACTTGCCCCGGCATTTTACGAAACGGGTTGCCCCAACCGGCTGGCCTATATTATTTACACTTCTGGCACATCGGGGGGCACCTCGGGCAAGCCGCGCGCGGTGTGTCATGCGCACCGCGCAATCTGGGCGCGGCGCATGATGCTGACGGGCTGGTATGGCATGACAGCGCATGACCGCATCCTGCACGCGGGCGCGCTAAACTGGACCTATACCTTGGGCACCGGCCTGATGGATCCGTGGATTATCGGCGCAACCGCGCTGATCCCCGCGCCTGAAATCACGCCGGCCCAATTGCCCGACTTGATGGCAAAACACCGCGTTAATATTTTTGCAGCCACCCCCGGGATTTACCGCCAAATCCTGAAAAACCCGCTGCCCCGCCTGCCCGATTTGCGCCACGGCCTGTCTGCCGGTGAAAAGCTGCCCGCCCGCCTGCGCGATGGCTGGCAAATCGCCACCAACACCCCGATTTATGAGGCCTTGGGCATGTCGGAATGCTCCACCTTTATTTCTGCCCACCCCAAACAGCCCGTGCCAAAATTGGCGCCAAAATCGACCCTGGGCTATCCTCAAACCGGGCGCCGTGTGGCGATTGTCGATGCCGATGGCACCCCCGTGCCGCGCGGTCAGGCCGGCATTCTGGCGATCAATCGCGATGATCAGG
>CAYYXZ010000299.1:0-1640 GCA_964475715.1 uncultured Marinosulfonomonas sp.
GCAGAATTTCCAATCGCATAAAGCACATTGCGCACAAACCGGCCGCGCTTTATCCGCTTGACCGGACTGCCCGAAAACATCTGCCGAAAAGCGGCATCATCCAGCATCGCAAGCTCGGCCAGCCTTGGGGCCTTCAATTCTTCGCGGGCCATAAAACGCATTTCGCGGGCTTCCTGGGCAAATTTATTCCACGGACACACCGCCAGACAATCATCACAGCCATAAATCCGGTTGCCCAACAGGGCGCGAAATTCTTCGTCTACCGGCCCGTCCAGCTCGATGGTTAAATAAGAAATGCAGCGCCGCGCATCCAGCTGGTAGGGGGCCGGAAACGCATCTGTCGGGCAAACATCCAGACAGGCCGTGCAGCTGCCGCAATCGCCTTTGCCGCGCCCATCTACCGGCAGTTCGATCGTGGTAAAAATCGAGCCCAGAAAAAACCAGCTGCCCAAATCACGCCCCACCAGATTGGTGTGTTTTCCCTGCCAACCCAGACCCGCCGCCGCCGCCAACGGTTTTTCCATCACCGGGGCTGTATCGACAAACACCTTGATTTGCTCACCCGGGGCCTGCTCCAACAACCAGCGCCCGACCCGCTTCAGGCGTTTCTTAACGATCTCGTGGTAATCCCTGTTCTGGGCATAAACCGAAATCGCCGCGCGGTCGGCCATTTCGATCACCTCCATCGGATCATGCCGCGGCGTGTAGGGTTCGGCCAGCATGATAACCGAGCGGCATTCAGGCCACAGCTCATGTGGATCACCGCGCCAATGCATGCGCTCGGACATCCATTTCATCTTGCCGTGGTGGCCTTTTTCAACATAGGTTTTCAGACGTTCGGCAATTTGGGGCACGTCCGTGGTGCGACAAATCCCGATGTTGGAAAAGCCGGCCTCAAGGGCATAATCTGTCAAGCGCGCCTTTAGCTGGGCCGTCAAAAATCCAGATCCGTATAATGGCGCGGCGGCGGAAAACCCGAAACCTGATCGGCCAAAATCGAGCGGAAAGCCGGGCGCGATTTAATCTTGGCATACCAGTCGCGCACATTTTCATTGCGGTTCCAGTCGACATCGCAAATGTAATCCAGCGCCGATAAATGCGCCGCGGCGGCAAAATCGGCAAGGCTCATTTGACTGCCCGCCAACCAACGGCGCTGATCCAGCAACCAGCCCATGTAATCCAGATGAAATTTGATCTTGCGCGCGCCCATTTTAATGTTTTTGCTGTCCGGATACCCCAACCCCATCATCTTTTTATTCACCCGCTCATAAAGCAGTTTTGCGGTGACCTCATTATGGAATTTATCATCAAACCAGCTAACCAGACGGCGAACTTCATAACGTTCCTTGGCACCCTTTGGCAACAACGCAGGCGTTGGATGCAGCTCTTCCAGATACTCGCAAATCGGCGTGGATTCGGCCATTGTCATGGCACCCATCTTTAAAACCGGCACCTTGCCCGCTGGATTTCGGCGCATGAAATCAGCCTCTTGCTGCCAGTATTTTTCCTCAACCAGCTCGACTTCGATTTTCTTTTCCGCCAGCGATAAACGCACCTTGCGGCAAAACGGGGACAGGGGCATGTGATATAATCGGTTCATGGTCGGCTCACTCGTTTGGGGCTTGTCTTTCTATTTGCCG
>CAYYXZ010000300.1:0-1615 GCA_964475715.1 uncultured Marinosulfonomonas sp.
GCTGGGATCGCGCGCGCGCAAATTGTGGTTGATCCGGGCATTGGTTTTGGCAAAACACTTGCGCATAATCTGACCCTGCTGCGAAATATCAGCCTGTTTCACGGGTTGGGCTGTGTTATTTTGCTTGGCGCATCACGGAAATCTTTCATCGGCGACATTTCTGGCGAAACTTCGGCGAAAGATCGCACATTCGGCTCGGTTTCCGTGGCGCAAATGGCCGTCTTGCAGGGTGTTCAGATGCTGCGCGTGCATGATATAGCGGCAACAAGGCAGGCGTTAGCCCTGCAAATGGCCATAACAACAAGGCGGAGACAAAGATGAGCCGGAAATTATTTGGCACCGACGGGGTGCGCGGGCAGGCAAACACTTATCCGATGACGGCCGATTTGGCCCTGAAACTGGGGGCCGCTGCGGGGCGCTATTTTCGCACGGACGGGATGAACCGTCACCGCGTTGTGATCGGCAAAGACACACGGCTTTCGGGTTATATGCTGGAAAACGCGCTGACGGCCGGGCTGACCAGCACCGGGATGAATGTGCTGCTTTTGGGGCCGGTCCCGACGCCTGCGGTCGGTTTTTTAACGCGCAGCATGCGGGCCGATCTGGGCATCATGATTTCGGCCAGTCATAATCCGCATTACGACAATGGCATTAAATTTTTCGGCCCCGACGGGTTTAAATTATCCGATGATGCGCAAGATGAAATTGAACGCCTGCTGGCGACTGAAATTGAGCCTGCCAAGCCACAAAATATTGGCCGCGCCAAACGGATTGACGACGCCAAAGGCCGTTATGTGGAATATGCCAAAACGACATTTTCCAAGCGCGGCGGCGTTTCGGGCCTGAAGGTGGTTGTGGATTGCGCCAACGGGGCGGCTTATAAAACCGCGCCCGAAGTGCTGTGGGAATTGGGGGTCGAGGTGATCGCGGTCGGGACCTCGCCAAACGGGTTTAACATCAATCAGGAATGCGGCTCGACCTATCCGCAAACCGCCAGCGAGGCTGTGGTGATGCATGGTGCTGATCTGGGGATTTGTCTGGATGGTGATGCGGATCGGGTGCTGATTATTGACGAGCACGGCGCGGTTGCTGACGGGGATCAGCTGATGGCTTTGCTGGCCACGCGCTGGGCTGAAAAAGGCATGCTGAAAGGCGGCACATTGGTTGCGACCGTGATGTCAAATCTGGGCTTAGAGCGTTATCTGGACAGTCAGGGGTTGAATTTATTGCGCACCGGTGTTGGTGATCGTTATGTGGTCGAGGCGATGCGGGCGGGCGGTTTTAATCTGGGCGGCGAGCAATCGGGCCATATTGTGATGACCGATTATGCCACTACGGGCGATGGGCTGATTGCGGGTTTGCAATTTATGGCCGCGATGGTTGAGACGGGAAAACCTGCCTCGGAGTTGATGCGCCGTTTTGAAACCGTGCCCCAAACGCTGACAAATGTGCGTTATGAGCTGGGCAGGGAGCCTTTGGAAAATGACGCCGTCAAAGCGGCGATTTCTGCGGGCGAGGCGCGGTTGGCGGCAACGGGGCGTTTGCTGATTCGCAAATCGGGAACCGAGCCATTGATCAGGGTGATGGGCGAATGCGAAGATCAGGCGCTGCTTGG
>CAYYXZ010000301.1:0-1593 GCA_964475715.1 uncultured Marinosulfonomonas sp.
GTCAGGGTTTTCATAAACGCCACAAGCGCATCAATCCGTTGATCATCCAGCGCCGGTCCATGGGTTAATTCTTTGATCGCAAGCGTGGTCGCAACCTCGGGCCAGCGCCATCCCTCACCGGTTTCAGGATTAATTTGGCGCGCGGCGGCTGTGGAATTATATTTGTTATAAAACAAAACCACCGTGCGCAAATCGGTGAACACACCATTGTGCATATAAGGCCCCGTCACCGCGACATTGCGCAAAGTCGGTGTACGAAATTTACCCTTTTGCGCCGGATCACCCCCCACGGCAGGATTGCCCATCAGCCCCAGATCAACCGTATCAAGCGCAATTCCACTCGCCTTGCGTCCTTGGATATTGGACGGCACGCCGATGTTGTAAAACTTGTAATCACTAAAGGTTTCGCGCGCGGCAATTGGTGATTTATGCAGCTGATGACACAGGGTGCAATTGGTGAATTGCTCGGAAAAAAACAGCCATTTCCCCAATTCCTCCTGACTGGTCATTTTATATTCGCCCCGCAAATGGCGATCATATTTACTGTCAAACGGCGCAAATTCCGGCGTCATTTCATAGGCGGCAATGCTTTGGGTCATGGCCAAATAAACCGCATCGATATCATCAAACAGATCCGCACCAAAATAGGCCTGCAACGCCGCCACATAATCTTCGTCTTCTTGCAGCCGCGCCACCACGCTGGCTTTGTCGGGCATCCCCATTTCAAGCGGATTGAGCAGCGGCCCCCCCGCCTGCGCGGTCAAATCGGCGGCACTCCCGTCCAGAAATTGTCCGCCAACATAATCACCATCTTTATTCTTGTGAAACCGAGGCGAAAACATTGCGTAGGCAACCGTCGGCGCGTTGCGATCACCCAGCGAATGTCCATCATCGCCCAAGGAAAAGGCCTGGCCCGCATCGGTTACGCGCACATCGACAAACCCATGCGCCGGATCATGACAAGTGGCACAAGACTGGGTGCGGTTCCAGGAAAGATTCACATCAAAAAACAGCGCTTGGCCCAAATCCTCGATGCTTTCGAATGTCAGCTCTTTGACATCTTGCGCTTGCTGCGCATTACCGGCCGCTGCCAACGCAATAAATGCGCTAAAAACCCCAGCAGACACCGATATTTTATTGAAATTGCTTGGCATATTTTGCTCTCGCTACTATTCCAGACTCCATATACCCGCGCGTTTTGATTATGGCTCTGCCTTTTTATACCGTCTTGTCAGCTGAAAACTCAAGCAAAATACCTGCGTTAAACTGTCAGGCAATAGTGCGGCTTTGCAACGGGCGCAAAAATTCTCTTTTGTATTGGTGCCCAACACTGTATTTTCTATCTCAAAGCAAAACAGATGCGGGGAAAGAACGTGGGAAACGATCAGATTTTTATTGGCGGCGGTGGCGAAGATTACAGCCAGCCACAAGAAATGCTGCTAAAATACGCCAACCGGCACGGGCTGATTGCGGGCGCAACCGGCACCGGCAAAACCGTGACCCTGCAAATTCTGGCCGAGGAATTATCAACCGCCGGTGTGCCGGTTTTTATGTCCGATGTCAAAAGCGATCTGGCCGGGCTGGCCGTGGCGG
>CAYYXZ010000302.1:0-1561 GCA_964475715.1 uncultured Marinosulfonomonas sp.
TGAAATTGATAAATAAATCCAACCTTGTCGCGCCGCATTTCGGTGCGTTTTCGGTCAGATCGCCCCGTCATATCCTGCCCGGAAATCACCACCTGCCCTGAATCTGGCGTATCAAGCAGGCCCGCAATATGCAGCAAAGTTGATTTACCAGCCCCCGACGGAGCCACAAGCGCTACAACTTCACCAGCTGAAACCTGCAAATCAATGCCGCTCAACACGTTGATTTCATTGGCTTTACCGTGGTTGTAGGATTTTGATATCCCGCTTAATTCCAGCATAAAATCACTCATAACGCAATGCCTCGACCGGGTTCATTCGCGCCGCACGCCGCGCTGGAAAAATAGTGACAACAAAAGAAAGCCCAAGCGACAGACCAACTGCAGAAAGCACATCATCAAGCTGCAGCTTGGCCGGCAAGACATAAATCCCGCGCACCGAAGCATCCCAAACCTCGCCACCGGACGCGCCGCTGACAAAGGCCAGTATCGGGTCAAAATAAATCGCAAACAAACAGCCAATAATCACCCCGAAAAATGTGCCGATCAGCCCGGTCATTGCTCCACAGATGAAAAACACCCGCAAAATAGAGCCTTGCGTCAAACCCATCGTGCGCAAAATACCAATATCGCGACCCTTGTTTTTCACCAGCATCACCAGACCGGAAATAATGTTCATCGCCGCAATCAGCACCAAAACCGACATCAGCACAAACATCACATTATCCTCAACCTTAAGCGCCCGCAAAAACGCCCCCGAAGCATCGCGCCAAGTCCACAGCACCGCCCGATCGCCGCCAGCGCGCAGCAAATCCAGCGCCATATCGTCGATCTTTTCCGGCTCTTTTACCATCACTTCAAGCTCATCGGCCACGCCTTCACGGTTGAAAAAACGCTGCGCCTCGGCAAAGGGCATATAGATGCGGATGCCGTCAATATCATAGCGCCCAACCGAGAAAATATAGACCACTTCAAAAAGCTTCACGCGCGGGCTGATGCCAAAGGCCGTTCTGGTGCCGTCTGGCGAAATCAGCTTGATTTTATCACCGATTCCCAGACCCAGAGAATTGGCAATCCCCTTGCCAATCGCCACACCATCTTCAAAGCGGTTAATATCGCCCAGCATATTTTCGCCAGCCGCAATTCTTGGAATGGTTTTCAGGTTTTCCAAAGTAATACCAAACACTTGCGCGCCAGTATTAAAGCCCCGATTATTGGCCATAACCTGCCCTTTTATCAGCGGGGCAACCCGCGTCACACCCGCAACAGCACGCAGGTTTTCAGCCGTGGTTTCAAAATCATGCATCACCCGCGTGGCCTGGCCCGCTTCATTCACAATCAGGCTATTATAAACGGTCACATGGGCGTTGGCCCCTAAAATTGTATCGACAAATTCGGCCCTAAAACCGGCCCGCACAGCCAACGTAATAATCAGCGCCGCGACAGCCAGCGTGATACCGATCAGCGAAATCCAGGTCATAATGCTGACCCCGCCATCGGCGCGTTTGGCGCGCAAATAACGCCAGGCGATCAGCCACTCAAAACGGGCAAAGGGGGCAGTTTTT
>CAYYXZ010000303.1:0-1560 GCA_964475715.1 uncultured Marinosulfonomonas sp.
TAAACGGAAAAAATGGCGACACATTTCTGCGCCGCCATTTTTGGTTTTTCCATTTCCAAGGTTTACTCAAAAACAGCTTTTGGATTGTCCAGGCTGTCGGAACCTTCAACTGCGATCGCATTCAGACCCAAGGCCGCCGTCACACGCTCGATGGAACGCGTTTGTGTTACCAGCGCGTCAACACCGCCGTTGATCAGGCCAGCACCGGCCTCATTGCCAGGCTCCAGCATCATGTCATAAGAAAATCCGCCTTCGGCAGCCGTTTTAATCCGGCCCAGTGCGATGACTGTTTTCTTTAGGTTTTCAAGCATTTCAGCGTTCACACCGGCATCGGCAGCTTCAACCAAAGATGCAAGTGACGCACCGGAAACCACAGTGCCGTCAATGCGGGTATATTTGCCCATGTAAACGTTGCGGATGCCAATGCCATTAAAGAAGTGGCTGTTGTGGGTGTTGTCAGAGAAGCAATCATGCTCTTCTTCGGGGTCATTCAGCATCAGGCCCAGTTTCATGCGCTCGCCGGCTGTTTCGCCATAAGAAAGCGAACCCATGCCCGTCAGCATCGCGGTGATACCGGCAATTTTATCGCCCGTAACGGCCGTGCGTGCATCGCCGCCATCAGCCCATTGTGCGGTCATCCATTTCAGATCGGACACCAGCAGATCGCTCAGAACCGTCAGCAATTCACCACGACGGTCGCAATTGGCATTGGTGCAATCATCGCCTTTGGCATAATCGGTCCAAGGGCGCTCGCCCGCGCCGTGATTCCAGCCGCTTTTATCCATGCCCCAAAGCAGAAATTCGATGGCGTGATAACCGGTTGCAACATTGGCTTCATTTTCGCCAGCTTCGTGCAGGGTGTTTTCCAGCAGATCGGCTGTGATTGTTGACGCGTCAACCATCGTGCCCGAAATTTCGAACTTGGGGTTGGCAATGATGTTCAAAACCGCCAGCGGGTTTTCATCGGTCGGGCCACCATATTCGTCGGTTACATAATCCAGTAGACCCTCGTCCAGCGGCCAAGCGTTAACCTTGCCTTCCCATTCGTCAACGATCACGTTGCCAAAACGGTAAACTTCGGTTTGCTGATAAGGCACGCGGGCTTTGATCCAGGTGTCTTTGGCGCGCTGATGTGTGGCCGCCGACGGGTTGGCAACAAGGTTGTTGATCGCGGTTTGCATTATCTTTGCCGATGTCAGGCTGTCGCCAAAACCGGCGTAGGCGATGTCGGCATAGGTGTCCAGAACGGCCGCTTTGTCGGCCAAAACCGGCATTGCCGTCAGGGCAGTGGCAGCGAATGCTGCGGTGATTAGTTTTCTCATGGTGGTCCCTCTTGTTTTATGATTGTAGTCTTGTTTTTTATGATTGTAGTCTTATTTATAGTTTAGTAATTAAGTCGTGATTTGCGCGTTTTCATTAATAAGTCAAGCATGGGCTTGGAGTCTTGCTGTTTACGCACGCAAAAGTTGTTTTTAAACTTATAAATTATCGTAGATTATTGTGTGGTTTTTGGCATTGGGTGGGTTGGTTCCGGTGAAATTGTGCTGTTGTGCGGGCATT
>CAYYXZ010000304.1:0-1512 GCA_964475715.1 uncultured Marinosulfonomonas sp.
AAACACCCGGATGTTTTATGGCGATGCCAAGGATAGTTTGAACAAATTGCTGACGCTGATTGATTAGAAACCCAAACCCCCGCAAGTTGGCTTTGCGGGGGTTTTTCCTTGTTTGGCATTCTTGTTTGGTATTGTAATGCAATTGACATAGGTTATTTACAATCGGGCGCTATTTTTTAATTATGCCACAGCTACACAGGTGCCCCCCCATGAGCCAGATCGAAGACCATCCTTTACGTTACCAAATGACAAACGAGCTGCACGCGCGCCCGTTTTCCAGCCTGAGCGCACCAAGCCATGCGGTTTATCTGGCCTTGAAAAAACCCGATGATGCCGCCAATCGCGACCGCGATCTGGACCGCGCCCATCTGATTGATCTGCTGGATCGTTTCGGTGCGCCGCACCCCAAACCGGATGCCACGCATTTTTCGTGTGATCTGGGGCGTTACAAGCTGAAATGGGAATTGCACACCGAATTTGTTACCTTCACCCTGTTTGCCGACGGGCTGTTCAGGCGTCCGTTTGATCCGACCGGATTCGAGGTTTTCCCGGCGGATTGGCTGGCACAGGCCACCGGCATGCGGCTAACCTCGGCCCTGATCGGGATCGAGGAAATGCCCGAAGATCAAGCCGAGGTCGAGGAGCGCATCAAGGACAGTTTTGTGACCGAAAGCATTGCGGTGTCTTATACGCTGGATCGTCAGGCCGTGGTGGCGGGCGATTACCGCATTGATAGCGCCGGGCATTTGCGTTTTGTTGTTTTTGTCAAGTCGGGCACGGGCGAGCGGCGCATCGGGCGTGCCATGCAGCGGCTTTGCGAAATTGAAACCTATAAATCCATGTCGATGCTGGCGATGCCAAAGGCGCGCGATTTGTCCAAGCATCTGGCCAAGGTCGATGTGCAGGTTCTGGAGCTGGTCGGGCACATCAAAAATGCCTCGCGTTCCCAAGAAGATGTCTTGAGCGAATTGTTAACGATTTCGGCAGATCTGGAAGAGCAAATGGCGCGGTGCAGTTTTCGTTTTTCCGCCACCCGCGCCTATAGCGCAATTTTGGCCGAGCGCGTTACGGGCATGCGCGAGGCGCGTTTTGGCGGACGGCAAACGTTTTCTGAATTTATGCTGCGCCGGTTTGAGCCTGCGATGCGCACGGTTTTATCTGCCGAAGAACATCTGGCGGCAATGTCGGCGCGGGTGATGCGGGCCTCTGATTTGCTGCGCACCCGGGTCGAGGTTGACCGCTCGGCCCAAAATCAGGCCCTGCTGGAAAGCATGGACAAACGCGCCGATTTGCAACTGAGATTACAGCGCACGGTCGAAGGGCTAAGCGTGGTCGCGATCAGTTATTATGCAGTCAATTTGGTGACTTACGCACTTTATCCAACGGGCGAAATAACCGGTCTAAGCAAACCGATGCTATCGGCCATTGCAACGCCGTTTGTTGTTTTGGCGGTCTGGTGGGTTGTGCGCCAGATCCGCAAATCGCATTAGGTGTGACAGGGTCGGGATGACG
>CAYYXZ010000305.1:0-1511 GCA_964475715.1 uncultured Marinosulfonomonas sp.
GTCATAGGGTCCATCCTTGGAGACTTTTACTCTCCGGTAAACCCGGGGCGGTTCAGGACTTACAACAACGAGCGCCCCAACAATGGGCATCGGCGGCATCACACCCGCCATGAAACTGAAAATGGCCGCATGAATTCTACGGCTCGACCCCATTAAAAATGGGGGGATTGCCGCTGGATTTTGTGCATGAGCAGTTCGCCTCCGGTCAAAGGTTTCGCATCTTGAGCGTCATGGATGATGTAACACGGGAATGCCTTGCTGCAATTTCGGACACATCAATCTCGGGCAGACGTGTCGTTCGAGAGCTGACAACGTTTATTGAAAGGCGTGGAGCACCTAGGCTGATCGTCAGTGTCAACGGCACCGGCACCGAACTGACCTGTAACGCGTGCTGGGCTGGTGTTCTGATCACAAGATTAGGCACTATATCGCACCCGGGAAGCCGATGCAGAATGGCTTTGTCGAAAGCTTCAATGGGCGGATCAGGGACGCGTTGCTCAACGAAACCATGTTTCGAAATCGCGCCCATGCTCGGATCGCAATTCGTGACTGGGCAGATGATTATAATAGAACCCGCCCACCATTCAGCGCTTGGATATGAAAGGCCAGAAGTTTTCACCAAGCGCCTGATTTGCGCAACCAACTGCCACGCTACGCCACATGAAAGCTCCGTGCGCCAGTCGGTTGCTAAACTTGCGCCAAATGGCGTATCAACCCAAAAGGCTCTGGTTCAGGGCGGATGACAATTCGGGGGAAGGTCACAGGTTATCAGCTTTCAAGACCACACCGATTTGAAACAAGTGCTTGGGTATGATCCACGATCTGCAGGCTCAAATCTTCTATCTGGTCCAGTTGCTTTTCTACTTGAGCCTGAAATTGACCAAGTTGACGGATGACATCAACCAGGCTCCCTCCCCCATTTGGAAGCCGGGCACTTTCGATATTGCACATCACCCTGGTTGAGCTGAGACCCAGAGTGTAGCGCCGCATAATTTCTGCCGAGGTCACGATTTTGGAGGCGACACTGGCCACCTTCTGCAATCCTGTCATAGCTTTGGCAATATATTCTGACGCCAACGCGTTTACTTTTTTTTGCTCAAATTCAAGGTCGCAATCGCCCAGCTCGCGCCGCTCGCAATTAAATTCTGCCGAAAGAGTGGTTAACATAAGTGCGGTCCCAAATAAAAAGCGGCAGCTATTTAAGGTTGGATGAATCGTTGCAAATTCACTATCTTCATTTGTTACGTTGTTATTAAACCAGTCGGACATTTCTTCGGACATTGACCAGTAATTTTGTGATAAAGAACTGATAGCCCCACCGGAAGGCTCCAAGCGTGCTGCAATAATACGCATGTTTGTCGGTACTGTGCTTATGGCCTCAAAGCCATTCGAAAGCGCCCTTGTTTCGGCCTTAAGGGCACCAGAAAGGTCCATAATTTTGCCAAATGTAGCGATTGCCGGATTAACCGGATTTCCCATATTAACATCACGCGATGCAAGTTCGCGCATCA